>JAIPDI010000028.1 GCA_021737785.1 Deltaproteobacteria bacterium | reverse complement strand
CCCGAGTCAAGCCCTGGTGATCATTTTTTGGCACTACATCCTTTATGGATAACATAACCTATTGAAATTATTAGATGCCGATTTTAAGAATAGCCTGATTTCGGCCCTGAAAATGAAATTGGCCACGAATTTCGGTTAAGAACATGCAACAAGTACATGCCCTTCAGAACTCCATTCTCACCGGAATCGAAAAGGGCCTTGAGGAGGTCAAGGCCAGGGCAAATGAGGGCACCAGCCAGTTTTTTGGAAAGGTGAGGGGATATTTTCGGCTGATTTTAGCCGTCATTCTTGCCGCATCCATCCTGGGCATTGTCGTCAGCATATTTACTGCCAGGTCCCTGACCCGGGTGCTCACCAGAACCACTACGGGATTATCCGAGGCCTCGGATCAGGTGGCGTCTGCCTCTAATCAGGTGGCTGGATCCAGCCAATCCCTGGCCGAAGGGGCCTCCGAGCAGGCGGCCTCCCTGGAAGAAACCTCTTCTTCTCTCGAAGAAATGGCCTCCATGACCCGGCAGAATGCGGACAATGCCAGCCAGGCCAACCAGCTTATGGATGAGGCAAAATCGGTGGTGGCGAGTGCCAATGCGTCCATGACGGAACTGACCCGGTCCATGAGTGAGATATCCAAGGCCAGTGAAGAGACCTCAAAGATTATCAAGACCATCGACGAAATCGCCTTTCAGACCAACCTGCTGGCCTTGAATGCGGCCGTGGAGGCGGCCCGTGCCGGGGAGGCAGGGGCCGGATTTGCCGTGGTGGCGGATGAGGTCCGAAACCTGGCCTTAAGGGCGGCAGACGCTGCCAAGAATACGGCGAAGCTGATCGAGGATACCGGAAAAAAGGTCGGCGAGGGATCCGGGATTGTGGACCGGACCAATGAGGCGTTCTCACAGGTGGCTGAAAGCGCTGCCAAGGTGGCCGAACTGATCTCGGAAATCGCTGCGGCCTCCCACGAGCAGGCCCAGGGAATCGATCAGGTGAACACTGCGGTGGCCGATATGGACAAGGTGACACAGCAAAACGCCGCCGGTGCAGAGGAGTCGGCGAGCGCTGCTGAAGAACTCACGGCCCAGGCCGAGCAGATGAAGGCCTTTGTGAACGAGTTGGTTTCGCTGGTGGGCGGACAAGAGACCAGCAGAAATGAGGGGGCCCATGTACAGGCCCGGACCCGAAAGGATGTCGGTGAACGGGATCGCGGGAATCCGCGGCAGCAAGCCCGTCCCATCCTGATCGCCCCCGAAAACCGGGAAAGATGGAGGTCGTCTTCACGACAGGAAAACCCAAAAGCGGTTATCCCCATGGATGATACGGGTTTTGACGATTTCTGATTCGGGGGTGATTTTTCCGTAACCTCACATGAGCCGGGGGCGGAGACCGCTACATTTCAAGAGTCTTCGCCCCTGTTCTCCCGGCCTGTGATCAGCCAAGCTCCCCCCATGCCATTCTCTTACTCCCGACATCCTCCTTCTCCCTTCTTGCTGTCTACTCCTTACTCCTTACTGCTAACTCCTCCCTCCTTACTCCCTGCTCCTTACTCCCTGCTCCCTTCCTGAAACCGCTTGAGCTGCTTCTCATAGTACCCCCTGTTCTCCGTTGCCACTGACAGGGCCTCCTGGATGGTGCGCATGGCCTCTTCTATGCGGCCTTTCGCAAAATAGGCCTCTGCCAGGGTGTCCAGAAAGCCGGGGGACCGCTCCAATGTCACCGCCCTCCTGGCCAGATCGATCGCCCGTTCCGGATCCCTCAGGCCTTCCTCCGCGGTCGTGGCCAGAAGCCAGGCCAGATTGTTCAGGGCCACGGCCCGATATGGGTCCAACGCGATAGCCTTCTCATAGATGTCCGCTGTCTCCCTCTCCTTTCCCATCTGCTGGTACATCATGGCAAGGCTCAGGTAGAGATCGACGTTGCGGGGCTCTTTTATGAGCTGCTGGTGGATGGCCTTTTCGATAAGGCTGTAGCTCATGTGGCGCTTGACCGGCCCGAAATTGAGGAGATACCCGAGGGCAGAGATACAGACGAGGTAAATCAGAAAAGAGATCAGGACAAACCGGTGGTGATGTTTGGCCAAACCCGGCTGTTGATGGGCCTTCACCAGAAACTCGACCCTCTGTCTGATGCTGAAATGGTGCCAGCTGGGGAGGTCTCTGCTCTTTCCGCTGAGAAAGGCGATTTTTTCAAGAGAACGGATGGTAAATATCGGGGTCCCCATAACAGCCGCCGAATAGAGATCGGCCTGTCGCTCAAAATTGCGCATGAAGAACCCCATGACAAACCTGAAATAGACGAGCAGGGAGATCAGCATCGGAAAAGAGACAATCACATACAGCAGGCTCACGGACCGGGTGTCATCCCCGGCGATCAACTCAATAAACCCGGGATGCAGAGAGGCCAGGTAGATGGAAATGTCGGCCAATCCGAAAGAGAGGGCCATGAACCCGACAAAAAAAAGAACATAAAAAAGGAGGTGGCGATACCTGGCATGTCCCATTTCATGGGCCAAGACGGCCTTGAGTTCGTCTACGGAAAGGGCTTCCAGGAGAGAATCGGAGACCAGGAGATAGCGATATCGGGGCACGATGCCCATGATGCCGGCAGTCATCATCCGGCCCTCGAAGATCGGCCACCTGAGGAGACCACGGTATCTGAACCCCTTCTCCGCGAGAAACCCCCTGAGCAGATCCGCCTTTTCAGATCCCGCCAGCGGCATGCATCCCCACCAGCGCTGGATAACCTTGGGGAGGATCACCATTAACAGGGAAATGAACGCGGCGAAGAAGATCATCTGACCATAGGCGCTGTTCATGAATGCATTCAACCCGGGCCAGGGGCTCAGGGCCAGGAGATCATAGACAAAGGAAAGTATCAGCCACGGGAAGAGGATGGGGAGATTAAATCGGAGCTGCGACCGGATAAAGGATCGCCGGGGAATGTCCACCTGGAAAATGGCCCGGTATGCGGGATACCCGAAATACCAGATGGTGCAGAGATAGAACAGGAAGAGGGTCAGGGCCAGGGCCCCCTGCAGCACGGAAAAACTCCTGAACCCCGGAATCAGAGACAGCCACTGTTTCAGGTGAAAAAAATAGACGGCCAGTGCGAACAGGAATATGGCCATGACCGAAAGCCGGACATTCAGCCGCTGATACCGGTCCGTCATGGCCCCGTCCACCCGGCCCGCCTCCCGGACGCGTTGGAGCAGGCCACGGAACATCCTGGCGGTGTATAGTGCGAAAATGAGCCAGCTCAAGACAAGGGGCATCAGGGTGCCGAGGATGAGATCCTCCGGCGGGGAATCGGCATAGCTGACGTTGAAAATCAGGAGGACGACGATGAAGTAGATGATGTTATTGAACATGTCGTGAAACAGGCGACTGGGCTTAGAGATCAGCGTCAGGGACGCGGCATTCCTTTAAAAATTCCAGATTGCCGCCCCCGGGAGGGATGGCGGCATCGGCCGCCAGGGTAATGTCTACGCCGTAACGGGATTCCAACTCAGCCAGGTCCTTCCGCTTTTTGTTCTGGAGGTAAGTGGCGACCTCCAGGCTGAGGCATCCTTTTACCTGGGCAATCCCCTTGCGGGAGACGCCCATCCGGATGCGACGCAGAAATGATAAGGCCGCGGTTTCCACAGAGGGCACAATGCCCCGTCCTTCACAGTAACTGCACTTCTGGTAGCTCATGGATTCGATGGAGGGCCTCAGCCGCTGTCGTGAAAGTTCCAGAAGCCCGAACTTGGAGATTGGGGAGATGCTGATCTTGGCCCGATCATCCTTTGTCACATCCCGCAGCATCTTCTCCACGTCTCGATTGTGCTTTTTGTCTCTCATGTCGATGAAATCGATGACGATCAATCCACCCATATCCCTCAGACGGAGCTGTCTCGCGATCTCCTGAGCCGCCTCGACATTGGTATTGAAGGCCGTGGTTTCCACATCTTTCCCGGTTCTTGACCGGCCCGAATTCACATCGATGGCAATCAATGCCTCAGTGGGATCTATTACGACGGATCCCCCTGATTTCAGGGGCACCCGGCTCTGATAGATAGACTCGATCTGCCGCTCGATTTCGTACTGGGCAAAGATGGGACGTTTTTCCTTATACAGCTTGACGATTCGCTGGTGCCGTGGGGAAATGATCTTCATATACCGTTTGACCTTGGCGAAGGTCTCTTTGTCATCCACCAGCACTTCATCAATTTCGCTGGTAAAATAGTCCCTCAGCGTCCTGAGGCAGACATCCTGCTCCTTGTGTACGATGGAAAGGGATGGGGCGTTTTGCACGTTCTGCTTGATGTTTTTCCAGATCCTCAGGAGCCGGTTAAGATCTCTGGAGAGTTCATTCTTGTTCTGACCCAGTGCAGCCGTCCTGACAATGTATCCGACGCCCTCGGGCAGATTAAATCCTCCCATGATCGACTTGAGCCGGAGCCGTTCCTCTTCGTCCTCGATCTTCTTTGACACTCCCCCCTTACTCCCCGGCATCAGGACCAGGTATCGTCCGGCCAAAGAGAGATAGGTGGTTAACTGGGCGCCTTTGTGCCCCGGCATTTCCTTGGTCACCTGGACAAGAAGTTCCTGTCCCTTCTTAAGGACCTTTTCAATGCGGGGAAAAGACCGCTCCTGGGTGGGCCCCTGTCCGGCCTGGTAGTACTCCGGATGGATGTCTCCGGCGGAGAGAAAGCCGTTCTTCCCGCCCCCGTAATCTACAAAGCACGCCTGAAGACTGGGTTCTATCCGTTCCACCACCCCTTTATAGATATTTCCGGTCTTCTGCTCTGCGCTGGCGGTTTCAATATAGTATCCATCCAGCAATCCATCCTTGATCACCGCGATCCTGTATTCTTCCGCCTCCACTGCATTAATCAGCATTTTGCGTATTGCCATCTGTGCCGTAATTCTTCCTCCTTTATTCGGGTGGCTCTCGGCCACGGTAAAGAGACTTGTCTGGCTTGATTAAAAAGGACCCAAAGGACTTAAAAGACCCCAACGACCACCCAACTTTAATAAACCCTCCGTTTTCATAACTTTAGGCACTTTAGATCACTTTAGGAATTTCAGGCACTCTTCTTTTCCCTTCCATTCCGCCTGAAGTGCTGCTCGGCCTGGTACATAAAGGTCCGGATCGCCGCCTCTCTTCCGGGTTGCACGCTCGAGTCATAAGGGGTGTCCAAGTAAGGGACCCCTAGGTCATTCATGATCGGCTTGACAATCGCCGAAGTAATGGTACTCGGCATACAGGTAAAGGGGTAGACATTCACCACCCCGTTGTATCCCTCCCTCGCATAGGCCACAATCCCCGAGATGCTCAGACAGGCCTCTGTCCCCACCTCAAAGCTGAACAGGTCTTTTTCCTTCAGGATCTCTTCAAGGTGCCCGATTTCATGATCTTCCGCTAGATCGATCAGAGGATGTATGTGCTGATAGATCTTCTTCTGCCGGGACTTCTGGTAGTAATAATCCCCGCCGTACCCCACCATCTCCTTCAGAAAGTTCTTCAGCGGTCCGAAATGAAACTGCCTCAAGGAGAGGCGAAACCGGGCCTTGGCCTCTCTCAGCCGGTCATAACTCGTATAATTGGCCCACTCCGCAATAGAGGCGTTCACCACCTCAGCCCCATATCGCTCCAGCACGCGAATCACATCCTGATTGGCCTGGACATGGGTCCTCAGATAGATCTCTCCCACGATCCCGATGAGGGGCTTCTGGGGAATCTCAGGATCGACGATACCCTTTCCTTCTTCTATCACCGTTTCCAGCTGTTTGAGGATGCTTTCAAAATCCTTGTCAGGGCCGAACCGCTCAAAGGCATCCTCCATAAGATGCATCGAGCGTTCCATAAATGCATCGCTCGCGCCGGTCGCCTTTTCATAGGGCCTGATCCGCCAGAGGAGCCGGTCGAGGATATCCCCCACCACCAGGGAAAAATAGGCGGTCTTCCTGAGGTCCCTGACCCGGCTGTCATCGATGATCCCGGCCAGAGAGTATCCGTCTTTCGTGGACAGGGCGCCGATCTTCAGCCCCTCCAATTCGGGAAAGGAATCGAGGACAATGCGCTGGTATTTGTTGTACATCCCGAAACGGCAGGGGCCGTCCGCCTCGGGCATGAAATAGATATAATCCTCCGAATTAAACGCGTCCCCCAGTCGTTTTTTTTCTTCCTTCATGGCGTAGAGGATATCCCCGGTGGTGATCTGGCAGGGATAACACTCCTTGCCCGAGGTGTATTGCATCCCCAGATCCTGCCCCTTGCAGGTCTTCATCACCCGGGCACGGATCCCGAACCCCCTGAACACCGCGGCCAAAAGGTGACAGCCGATCCGGTTCATCTCGGGGATCAGACAGCTCTTGTCTTTGAGATTGAATCGTCCTACTTTTTGGGAAAAGGACTGGAAATCGATAATTTTTGCTGATTCCATCACAAATCCTTACAAGAAAGAAGTGACTAAAGTGAGCTAAAGTGACTAAAGTGTCTAAAGTGGATACCCGCAACCAATCCCGCCACCGCGGGACTCACACCCCAGTACCATTTTCCGAAGCTACGGGGTAAACAAAGGCACAAAGCACACAAAGGATTGGGGCGAAGTCCCAAGTTCCAGGATTCCTTCATCCCGGCAGGCGCAACTCACTTTTCACTTTCGTTTGGGACAATCCGCATTCATCGGAGTCTAACATTAATTTGCCATCTTCAGATCTGCCCCACGGCCGGTCTTCTGTTTCTGCAGACTGTTTTCAATCACATTCTTGTAGGCCTCGAGCCGGGTCATGGCCCCGGCCACGGCGCTGTGCTCGTCCAGTTCCAGGATCAGATACGGCTTATCGCCCATGATGTGCCGGTAAAAGTGCTCCAGAAAGGAGTCCGCACCGCACCCGAAATTGGTCAGATGAAGACCGAAGCAGGAGGAGTGGCGTTCCACCGCCTTCGCAGTCCTCAGAATCTGGGCCCCCAAACCCCAGTACATGGAGGGGAAGTCCGACAAATCCACTGAGGACACATCCACGAAATCCATCGGCAGGGCCGATACGCCGATCTTGCCCAGGTTTTTTCCCAACCTCAGATTCAATCGCTCATCATAGAGATTGTACGGCCGGCCCGTTACCACCACCATCGGCATTTCAGGGTCATGGTCCTTCAGGATCTCCGAACCTTTCCTGTAAAGGGCCTGTCTGAACCGGGCCTCTCTTTCAAGACCGTACGCAAGGGCCTCCCGGATATGTTTCCGGCTCACCCCGAGCTTGGATTTCAACTGATCCGTAAGCTCCAGGGCGAGGGTATCAAGGTCGTGTTTGAGGTGGATCTCCGGATTCAGGATGGTCGAAGGATCCAGGCCCAGGGCCATCCGGACCATATACGAATTGGCCTGAACCATGGGACACAAAGACCCCTTTTCATCCGGCGTCGGGGTGGCCATGTCGATCATACTCGGTATAAAGAGATAGGCCGTCTTCTTGATCAGCGCTTTCACATGGCCGTGAGAGACCTTTACCGGGTAGCATGTCTCGGCCACCATGGTCTCGATCCCCACCTTTGAGATGTGGGCATTGGTGGGGGGCGTCAGGACGAGCCGGTATCCCAGTCTGTCAAAAAAATGGGCCCACAGAACGGCGTTCTGGTGCCCGTACAGGGCCCGCTGCATCCCGATGGTCTGACGGCCGTCGATCTCCATCAAAGGCCCATCCGTCAGTTCATGGTAGACCCCGGCCATATAGGTCTCCCATATCTCCTGTCTCAGGGCAAAGAAATCCGGTTTTGCGCCCCCCCTGGCCCGCGTCAGTTCATACCGGCCGCACTCACCGCCCCACACGCTTCGCCGGCCATCGAAATCATAGATCTTGAGCTTGCACTGGTTGTGACAATTGGGATCCGCATGGCAGATCTTTTCTGTGAACTCCATGCGGTCATTGATGGCGCTGTCCAGGCCCCTGAAGCCGGTTTGGCCCCTCTTTTCAAGCCGCATCATTTCCTGAACGCTGAGGGCGGCCCCATAGGCCCCCAGGACCTCCCGGTGCTTGGGCACCACAACAGGACGCCCCAGAACATTTTCAAAGGCCGCCACCACCCCCTTGTTCAGGGACGGCCCCCCCAGAAACATGACCCGCTGTCCGACCTTCCGCTTCTCCACCACCCGATTCAGATAATTGTAGACAATGGCATAACACAACCCCGCGATGAGGTCGTTCCGCTGCACCCCTTTCTGGTGATAGGAAACCAGGTCCGATTCCATGAAGACCGTGCACCGCTCCGCCAATCTGACGGGCGCCTCCGAAGAAAGGGCGATCTCCTGGAATTCCCCCACAATATTGATGCCGTATTTGTTGGCCAGTTCGTGGAGAAAGCTTCCGGTGCCGGCCGCGCAGACCTTGTTCATATCAAAATCGAGGGGATAGGTGTTGGCGATATAGACATATTTGGAATCCTGTCCCCCGATCTCGAAGATGGTGTCCACCTCCCGGTCGATCTCCACCGCACCTCTGGCGTGGGCGGTGATCTCGTCAATAATGAGATCCACATTCAGAAAATCCCCCACCACGTTTCTGCCTGAACCGGTGGTGGCGGTCCCCACGATGTCGATCTTCCGGCCCACCCGGTCCCGCAAATAGGTGAGGAGTCCCTGGGTTACCTCGATCGGCTTTCCCTGGGTGGGCACATAGTTCTTATGAATGATCTCGCCTGCCTCATCGATCAGGGCATATTTGGTGGTCGTAGAGCCGATATCGACTCCCAGGCAGACCCGGGGCGTTTTCCCAAAGGGTCTATTCGGGATCTCGTTGGAATCGGGGAAGACGGTCTCCCGAAGCGCCAGCCTCGGCGCAATGGGGACGGATATCTTTCGACTGGTCTTAAGTTCCTCCAGCATGCCCGGTGTCACCCGGCTGTTTTTGGCTGCACTGAGGCCTGCGTCCTGCGACGCCAGGGCCTGTAAAGCGACGCCCAGGGCGCCGATGGAGGTGTTGTGAGACGGCACGATCAAATCCGGAAAATAGGCCCTGAAGGCCTTTACCTGAAGCGCGTTCAGAGAGAGCCCTCCCACAAACAGAATCGGCTCCGCAAGGACCCGGTTGGAAACGATGGTGCTCATGTAATTCCGGGCATTTCCCACGTGCAGGCCGAAGATGATGTCCTCCAGCCTCTCCCCCCTATTCTGGAGGTGAATCATATCGGACTTGGTAAACACGGTGCAGCGACACGCCACATTGGCGGGGGTTGTACTCGTGACGCCGAGACGGATAAAATCGGTGAGGATCCGGTCGATCTGGTCCTGGGAAATGTCTGTTTTTTCCTCATATATGGCGGTAGCGAGTCGCTGGGCCTGCTGGTCGATAAAAGACCCGGTGCCGGAGGCGCAAGGGCCGTTGGTATTGAAATACTCCAACTCCCAACCGGTCTCCCCTGATCCACCCCCTGTGGAGGGATGGGTGATCTGAAACAGGGCCGTCTCCTGCCCCCCCATGCTGATGACCGTCCTGACATTCGGCCTTACAAACGTAGCGCCCAAGACCTGACTGATGGTCTCGAACTCATAAAAGGCCCCCAATCGCCCACTCAACTCTTTTCCATGATTTCCGGTAAAGGATACAGATTGGATGGTCTCTTCGCCGAACCGCTCGTATAACCCCCGAACAAGGGCCATGACGCCTTCATCGACCCTCCCGAGATGCCGGCCGTAGGGGGCCTCAAAAACGATCTTACGCCGGTCATCGATGACCATGCAATTGATGCTGACGGATCCCGCGTCAATACCCACGTACAATTTCTGTAAATCCTGCGTCCTTGTTTTTGGCTTATGTCCCATTGTCTTCACGGCTCAAATAAAAATCCTCTCCTGACGGCTTGTTTCCGCAAGATAACACCGTTGATACCCCTCTTTCCCCTTGGCTCTCCCGCGACCGGTCAGCAAATTACCATATGATGCGGCCGGAGAAAAGGGTTTTCATTTATCAGGGTTGCCGGGCTGGTTGCGGTTATCCGGTTTTATTCGTCCGTTGTTTCGCTCCCTTCATGCACTTCGGGTCACTCCTAAGGCGGCCTGACGGCCGCAACCAAACAGGTTTCACCCAAGTCCCAGAGGACGCCCGTGGGGGTCTCTGCCCAAGAGCTGCAATAAAATGCGGTCGTATGGTTCGGCGGCCGCCCCCGGGCTCCGAATAATGTTTACGGAAAGGCAGCAAGGACATACCGTCCCATGAAAGACTGTTCTTGGGGCTGGAACAGACTGTATTGTAAAGCCTTGCTGCCGTTCCCAGGAGCTGTATTCGGTTTTTGCAGCTCTTGAGCAGAGACCCCCACGGGAAAACTTCTTCGCACGTTGCAGAGAAGTTACAGACAAAGAGCCTAATGCGCCTCATCCCAATTCGCCCCCTGATGAATATCCACCTTGAGGGGAACCTTCAAGGGATACACCCCTTCCATCTCTTCCCGGATCATCGGGATGACCCGGGCCGTCTCGTCCAGCGGGGCCTCAAAGACCAGCTCGTCATGGACCTGGAGAAGCATCCGGGTGTGGAATCCCTCTTTGTCCAGCCGCTCATGGATGCGGATCATGGCCTGTTTGAGCAGGTCGGCGGCCGTCCCCTGGATAGGGGTGTTGACGGCCATCCGTTCCGCCTCCGAACGGATCCGGCTGTTGGCGTGCTCGACATCGGGCAGATACCGCCTCCGGTTGAACAGGGTGGTCACATAGCCCTTCTCGCACGCCCTCCGGATCATTTCCTCACGATATCGCTTCACCCCCTGGTAACGATCATAGTAGGCGGCGATATAATCCTTGGCCGTCTTCTGATCGATGCCAAGTTCCTCGCTCAATTTCCGCGGACCCATGCCGTAGATAATGCCGAAGTTGATGGCCTTGGCCACCCGCCGCATTTCGGGCGTCACCCCCTCGGGCGCCTTCCCCAGAATCTCTGAAGCGGTCCGTGTATGGATGTCCTGATCCTTTCGGAATGCCTCAATAAACGCTTCATCTTCCGAATAATGGGCAAATACCCTCAGTTCGATCTGACTGTAGTCGGCCCCCACCAGGCAATGCCCTTTTTCCGCCACAAATCCTTTCCGGATCTCCCTCCCCTCCTCTCCCTTCACAGGGATGTTCTGCAGATTCGGGTTGCTGCTGCTCAACCGCCCGGTGGCGGCGACCGTCTGGTTGTAGGAGGTGTGGATCCGCCCGGTGGACGGATCGGCCAGCCTGATCAGGGCATCCAGATAGGTGGATTTCAGTTTGGAAAGGGTCCGGTAGCGAAGGAGGAGGCTGGGGATGGTGTAGTTTGAGATCGCCAGCATCTTCAGGACCCTCACATCGGTGGAATAGTGCCCGCTCTTGGCGGTCTTTTTCTGGCACGGAAGTCCAAGTTTCTCAAATAACACGAAGCCCAGCTGCTGGGGCGAGTTGATATTGAAGGGCATGCCGGCCTCGGCAAAAATAGCCTGTTCTATCTTCTTCATCTCCTGTGCAAAGCGTCTCGACATCTCTCTGAAAAATCCAGCATCGATTCGGATCCCGGCCATTTCCATATCCATGAGCACCGGGAGGAGCTTCATTTCAAGTCCATAGAAGAGATCTTCATTTTTTTCAGAGCGCAACCTATCCCCGAGGATCCCCTTCAACCTGAAGGCGATATCCGCATCCTCGCACGAATACTCGCAGGCCTTCCGGATCTCCACTTGGGAAAAACAACATGCGTTCTTCCCTTTGCCGGTCACCTCCTGGTAACTGATCATCTTATGGTTCAGGTAATGCTGGGCCAGATAATCGAGATTGTGCTGCCGGATACCCGGGTTGATCACGTAGGAGGCAATCATGGTGTCGAAGTGGATCCCCTTCAGCGCCACCCCGTGCTGCTTGAGAACCTCGGCATCATATTTGATGTTTTGGCCGATCTTGAGGATCTTATCGTCTTCCAGTATCCCTTTCAATACCGGGAGGGCCGCGACCCAATCCACCTGTTCCGGGCAGCCCAGATAGCAGTGCGCCAACGGGAGATAGGCGGCCTCTCTCTCGCGACAGCAAAAGGAGATGCCCACCAGTCCGGCCTGAAGCGGGTCCTGTCCCGTGGTCTCCGTGTCCACGGCCACGATCCCCGCCGTCCTGATCTCCTGGGCCAGGCATTCCAGATCTTCTATGGACTGGCAGAGACCATAGGCTGTGTCCCCTTTATGGGGTGACGCAAACTGGTCCCACAATCCCCTGAATTCCAGGTCTCTGAAGAGTGCGGCCAGTTCCGCTTCGGACGGTTCGCCCAGCCGGAGCTGTTCAATATCCCCCTGAAGCGGCACAAATCGATCGATGGTCACCAGACGTCTGCTCAGAAACGCCTCATCCCGGTAGGATTTCAGGCTCTCCTTCAGTTTCTTCTGGGTGATCTCTTCCACCCGGTCGAATACGGCCTCAAAAGACCCGAATTCCTGGATCAGGCGGACCGCAGTCTTCTCCCCCACCCCCGGAACGCCGGGGATATTGTCTGAGGAGTCTCCCGACAGCCCCATGACATCGATAAATTTGACCGGTTCAAACCCGTAGGCCGCCTTGATGGAATCATAACTGGTGACCTGGTCCTTCATGGTATCCCACAAGGAGGCATCGGGCGTAACCAGTTGTCTGAAATCCTTGTCGCCCGTTACCATAACCACCTTCAGACCCTCGGCTTCACAGATTCTGGCCCAGGTCCCGATGACGTCATCGGCCTCATAGCCCGCCATCTCGAATGACTGAATCCCCAGGGATCTGACGATCTGCTTCAACGGGGGGAGTTGAACGGCCATGTCATCGGGCATGGGAGGACGGTTTGCCTTGTAGGCCTCATACATCTCGTGCCTGAAGGTAGGTCCCTTGGCATCGAAGACGATGGCCACAAAGGCAGGCTGCTTCTCTTCGAGAAGCTTCAGGACCATCTTGGTGAAGCCCAGTACGGCGTTTGTGGGGAAACCCCTGGAATTGGCGAGACCCCGAATGGCATGATAGGCCCGGTGGACATAGGAACTGCCATCCACGAAATAAACGGTTGATTGATCTTTTGACATAATTTTATTATATTCCAACAGGCCGAAAACAGAAAGAACTAATTTCACGGATGGCGTTTTTCAGCCGGATGGTCCAGTTGTGGAGGGGGGAGTACCCCACCCTTTCAACTTTGAGCTTTCCGCTTTCAGCTCTCTGGCGGACTCCGGCTCCCCTGCCTTTCAGCTTTGAGCTTTGAGCTTCCATATCGGGCCATGGATACGGCCAATGAACAAGGAGATGCCATATGGTTATCACGGTCCTGGACGGATACACACTCAACCCCGGAGATCTCTCCTGGGCCCCTTTGAAGGCCCTGGGCGACTGCACTGTTTACGACCGGACGCCCCCGGAGAGAACCATCGAGCGATCACGGGATGCCGGAAACCTCCTTACCAATAAGGTTGTCGTATCGGCCGCCGCCATTGAACAGAGTCCCGGGCTTGAATACATCGGGCTCCTGGCCACAGGATACGACGTGGTGGATATAGCGGCCGCGGACCGCCGTGGCATCACCGTGACCAATGTGCCCGCCTATGGCACCGTTTCCGTGGCCCAGATGGTCTTTGCGCACCTCCTGAACCTCTGTCATCATGTGGCGGACCACAGCGACAAGGTAAGGGAGGGCGCCTGGAGCCGCTCAGAGGACTTCTGCTTCTGGGATCATCCCCTCATCGAGCTGAACGGCCTCACCATCGGGATCGTGGGCTTGGGCCGCATCGGGCTGGCCACTGCCGGCTTGGCCGCGGCCTTGGGCATGAAGATCATGGCTTCGGACATAACCCCGCCCCGGTCCTGTCCGCATCCTGTGCAAATGGTGGATCTGGACACCCTCTTTCGACAAAGCGACGTCATCAGCCTCCATTGCCCCCTGACCCCCGACACCTATCACCTGATCGACCGGGACCGGCTCCAAAAGATGAAACCCACCGCCTTTCTCATCAACACCAGCCGCGGCCCGCTGGTGGATGAATCGGCGCTGGTTGAGGCATTGACCACCCATGCCCTGGCAGGGGCCGGACTCGATGTCCTGGAGAAGGAGCCCCCCGGTCCCGACTGTCCGCTGTTTAACGCCCCCAACTGCTTCATCACCCCTCATATCGCCTGGGCCACCAAGAGCGCCAGGCAACGGCTCCTGTCCGCGGCAGTGGACAATGTCAAGGCGTTTCTCGAACACAGCCCCCGTAATGTGGTCAATCATCCGGTGATTTCATCGTGATTACCCCGATTCCTGGACAACCGCAGCCTTTCTGTTCAGGGCGCCTTCAACCTGGTGTTGTGTGTTTTTTCCGGTGGGCTCACATTGAGGTTTTTTGCTCATGGAAATAGGGCGTTTGCCCCATTGACGCAAGTTGGAAACCGGGAATACGATTTCGGATGATCAAAGAGTTTTCCCCCCCGGTGAGTTAATCCGGGAAAAGACGATGCACGACTCCTGGAAGCCCCCTTCGCGTCATGAACATGATAAAGACGCCCGGGAACGGTGTTTGTTATGCGGGAAGCCAATAAACAATCTTTTATATTGTAAGGAGGAACGGACATGGATAAAAAAAGCAGCATTGATTTTTCCTGCAACCTCGATCGTCGTACTTTTCTCGTGGCGTCTGCGGCCGCGGCTGTCTCCCTTGCCATGGGGGGCGCCTTTCAACGCACGCAGGCAGCACCCCCGCCCTATACCCTGCCCCCCCTGCCCTATGCAGAAAATGCCCTGGAACCGGTCATATCCGCCAGAACAATCAGTTTTCATTACGGGAAACATCACAGGGGCTACATGGATAAATTGAACAGGCTCATCGCAGGGACAAAATTTGCCGATATGCCGTTGGAGAATATTATCAAAACGGCTTCCGGCAAGGAGGATAAAACCGCTATCTTCAATAACGCCGCCCAATTCTGGAACCACTCCTTTTATTGGCAAGGCCTCACACCCAAGGGCGGAGGCGAGCCGCCCGCTGCACTCAAGCAAAAAATGGAGGAGGCCTTCGGCAGCGTCGATGCCTGCAAAAAGGAGTTCGCTGACACGGCTGTTTCACAGTTCGGGAGCGGTTGGGGCTGGCTGGTCCTGGAGCAGGGGAAGCTCAAAATCGTCAAGACCCAAAACGCCGATGTCCCTTTTACAAAAGGGATGACGCCGCTTCTCACAATAGATGTATGGGAGCATGCCTATTACCTGGATTATCAGAATCGCCGTGCCGATTATGTCCGGGGGATTCTCGATAATCTGGTGAACTGGGAGTTTGCGCTCCAAAATATGGGAAAGTGAGGATTCGCAAACCATTATTTTCGACCCGTGCGAAGAGCGGATATTCGAAATAACTGAAGCCCACCGCACAGGCCGAATTGTCTTGACACATGTACCGGCTTGGCAATATTTATCGGTAGTCTGAGACATATGGAAAGGGAGGAAAAATGGAATGACACGATTGAGAGCATTCATTTTATGTATTCTGCTTGTCTTCGGGGCTGGGCTGTGGGGATGCGGCGGCGGCGGTGCTGAACTCAAGTCCCGCACCACCACAACCGGCCAGGAATTGATCGATCTCAAATCGGCCTATGACAGGGGAGTGATCACCAAAGACCAATACGAGTCCCAGAAAGAAAGAATCCTGGAAGGGGAATAGCGGATGAATGATCCCTTTGAGGACACCGGTTTCCATGAAAGCGCGGAAGAAGCTGACGGTTTGGATTTTAGGAAGCATCGCTGTCCTTTTGTTCCTGGCAGGCATCTTGATCCTGCTGGGGCCGCGGCTCCTCAATTCTGAATATGTAAAGAGGGAAATCGTGAACCACCTCTCCCGCAGGGTCGGGGGCCGGGTTCACTTTGCAGTTCTTGATTTCTCCTTTTTTCCACACCCCCATGTGGTGATTCGCAATGCGGGCCTCTCCATTCCCGGCACGGCCTCGGCAGATATCCCTTCCGTGACCGTCTACCCGAAGGTCTGGTCCCTCCTGATCGGCAGGGTGGACATCGCCCGTATCACCGCACAATCCCCTCGTATCACCGTCGATCTACCCCAGCCGGATGGCGGGGGAAAAGCGCCTTCCCGCACATGGACCATGGAAGGACTCTCCACCGAGGCAGCGGGCCTTCCGGCTCCTCCCATATCCGGGATGGAGGATCTCTCCCTTCTGGTCCGAGACGGGCAGATCACCTTTAAAAGGGGCCGTAAGACGCTTCTGGGGGTGGATCGTATCCGGCTCCTGGGCGAATCGTCATCAAAACTGCTTGCCATTGAGTTGACCGGTAAATCCGCCGTCTGCGAGGATATCTCCCTGAAGATCCGGATGGATACAGCTGCACGCAAGGCCGAGGGCCGCATCGACCTGAAGGGGCTCAGGCCCCTACGCCTCCCGGCCTCCCTAATTCCCGGGGGTCCGATCAAGTTAGGCCATGACGAAACAGGGCTGGAACTCGCCTTCAAGGCAGATCTGAACCATGGGGTCAAGGCAGACATCCAGGGTTCAGCGTCCCCTTTCACCCTGATGCGCGGGGAAAAGACCTCGGTCTTCAGGGGTGCCCGGTTCAAGGGGACCTTGGAACGAAAATCCGGCAGCGCAGCCGTCTCTTTTTCCGAATTGCATCTTGACAGTCCCCGTCTCGACCTCTCCGGAGAGATAACAATGGACAGCCGGACGCCCCGGGTCCGTCTGGGACTGGAGGCCAAGGATGTGGATGTCCCTTCTGTCCGAGATACGGCCCTCACCCTGGGGGGGACCATCCCGGACGTGCGGGACATCTTTGATATCGTTCGCGGGGGTGAGGTCCCTTTGATCACCATCAGCTCCCAGGCAGATGCGGCTGCTGATCTGGCAGACCCGGCGCATCTCCATATCAGCGGCCGCATCTTGAAAGGCCACGTCTTCGTGCCTGAAACAGGCATGCACCTTATTGACGTGAAAGGTGACGCCGCCATTTCCAAGGGCGTTCTCATTGGGACCCGCCTTCAGGCAAGGCTAGGGAAGGCTCGCGGCCACAATGGAAGTCTGAAACTGGGCCTGACCGGACATAACCGTCCGTTTCACTTGGACATGGCAATACAGGCCGACCTGGCAGAGGCCCTCCCCATTGTCCAGGGACTGATTCAGGGTGGGCCGTTTGAAAGGGAACTGAGGCGCATAGAACACATCCAGGGGAACGCTGCGGCCCGGCTCATTCTGGCCGGGACCACGGAATCGATGACAGTGCGTGTGGAGACCTCTGAATTCCACCTGACCACCAGATACCGCGGCATCCCCTATCTCCTCCAGGCAAGGGGTGGCCGCCTCTCTTATGACAGCGGCAGCCTCAAGGCCCATGATATGGCGGTCAACATCGGAAGATCGTCCATTGCCCGGCTCTCGGGCATGCTGGACTGGCAAGGAAAAGCGCCCTTTCTGGAAATGACAGGAGGCACGACCGCCATCCTCCTGAAGGAGATATTCCCCTGGTTGTCCTCCCTGTATTGGACTGAAAAGGGCCTCAAGGACCTGAGCCGTGTGGAGGGTTCCCTTCTGTTAAATTCCCTGACCATCAGCGGCCCGCTTTTCAACCCTGTGGCATGGCGTTTCAACACAGAGGGAGAGATCAGAGACCTGACCCTGGTTTCCAAACGATTGCCCGGTCCGCTGACCCTTGCAAAAGGAACTGCCAGGGCAGATGCCGATACCATCGCCTTCGAGGGGAACGGAATGGGCATGCTGGATGCCCGGCTGAACCTGTCCGGTCGGGCCACCGGCTATATCAAGGGGATCAACACCCTGGAGACGGTCATTGACGGCGACATCGGGCGGGCGGCCCTCCAATTTATTTCAGATACCATCACCCTGCCGGAAGATATCCGCCTCAACCCTCCCGTGGCGGTTTCAGAGGCCCGTGTGACATGGAACGGGGAGAGGGAAACCTCCTTTAAGGGTGAGCTAATGGTTGCGAACGGCCCCCGTATCTCCCTGAACGGAACCCGGACCCCCAGGTTTATCAAGATCGAGGGCCTCCGCATCATGGATGACACATCCGATGCCACCTTCCGGTTTGATCTGGGACAAGATGCGATCGGCATCGGCTTTGCCGGAAATCTGACACAGACCTGCCTGGATTCGCTCCTGATCGAAAACAGATTGCTGACCGGATGGATCAAGGGGGATCTCTGGGGGCGGATTATTCCGGAAAGCCCTATCGAAACCACCATCGAGGGGCATCTGGAGGGCGAAGATATCAGCCTCGGCCAGTTGGATCTCCCTGCCCACGTGGATCGATTCTCGCTGCACGCCAGTCAGCAAAGGCTCGAATTCCAGTCGAACATCCTTGCCCTGGACGACCGGCGGATCGGGTTGGACGCCGACCTCGACATGTCTGAACAGGGGATTCTCTTCAAACTCGACCTCTCCGCCGATGGTATTGATCTGAAAAGAGTTCTGGCGGCATTGGAAAAGGTGGATCGGAAATTCGCCGGAGGAAAGGATCCGACCCGATGGTCGGTCCCGGTCAAAGGAACGGCTCAAATCAGACTGAACAGCCTTACATACGGGGAATTTGAATGGAAGCCCTTCAACTGCGACATCTCTTCGGAAGGAAGCGTAATCCGCATCGCCGTCAGGGAGGCGGCCCTCTGCGGCATCTCTACGCCGGGGACAGTGGAGATATTCCCCGGGAAAACGGGCGTTCATGTCCTGCCGGATGTCAAAGGGGGAAATCTGGCCTCAACCATCGACTGCCTGGCAAGCGACACCACAAAAATGAGCGGCACCTTCGATTTTAAAGGGGATATAACCGGGAAGGGGACCGAAGAGACACTTATCCGATCCCTCAACGGCCCGATCCAATTCGTTTCAAAAGACGGCCGCATTGATCGCTTCGGCCTTCTCATGAAAATATTCTCCCTCCTCAATATCACCGAGATCTTCACGGGCCGGCTCCCTGATCTGAGGAGCAGGGGATTCGCCTACAATTCAATGACAGTGAACGGTCACCTCGAGGAGGGGAAGTTTTATGTGGAAAATGCCCTGTTGGACGGTTCTTCCATGAATATCGCCGCTACCGGTCATATTGATCTCTTGAAACAGGACCTGGACCTTGCTGTTTTCGCAGCGCCGTTTAAGACAGTGGACCGGGTACTGAGGATACTGCCGGTCATCGGGTATATCCTGGACGACACCCTTGTCTCTGTTGCGGTCAAGGTTACCGGGGATGTGGAAAATCCGAAGGTGGCGTATCTTCCGGTCTCCATGTTAGGCTCGGATTTACTGGGAATCATGAAACGAACCCTGAAGGCCCCGATCAAGGTACTGACGCCCATGATACCTAAGTGATGCATGAGGGGGACAGAGGATCAGAAGTTGAGGCATTGAGAAGTTCAGGTCGGAGGATCGTTAGGGTGCTTGAGTTCTCAAGTTTAGGTCAATCAGGTCATTTTTAGCACTTTAGGCAGCTGAGGAGGAAAGACGATGAAAACAGGGTGGTGGCGTGGTCTATTAATGTTGACAATGTTGACGGCCTGCGCCCCGGCAAATGACGCCAGGGACTGGGCGAGCATCCCGCCTGTTCAGACGGGAGAAGACCGTTCTTTTGATGTCCGGTTCGAGCCGCTCAAGCGGGATAAACGGTTTTTTGTCTCGTTTCGCCTGGATGTGACAAGCAAAAGCGATCGACCTCTGGCCATTGACTGGAACAAAACACGCTATCTTCACAATGGCAGGCCCAATGGCATCTTTGTCTTCCGGGGGATTGACCCTGCGACTATAAAAAAAGGTATCCCCCCGGACACGATCCCCCACGGAACACCGTTTTCCAGAGAGATCTTTCCGGCCCGCTTAGTGGCATTTACGCCCTTGGGTGAGGAGGTGCTTGACAAGAACGGAAAAGGCCTCTTTCCCGGTCCGCTCCCGGCAGGCAAAAACGGCATCCGCCTGGTGATAACGCATGACGGGGAAGAGATCGTCCAGGAACTGAGCGTCGAGATCAGATAAAACGGAACGAGTGTCGCCCGAATGAAAATTCCAGGCCCCGTAAGAACCGGGTTGACAAGAGCCCCCCGATCTGATAGGGGAATTCTTCTGTGCCGGTCTGGATAGTGTCAAACCCGCGCCGCCCATAAACCGCATCGCCAATCCTTTTGAACGGGGAGACCAACCATGTCAAAGAAGAAATCCACATTACCGCCCGGAAGTCTGAGACATGCAGCTGCCTATGCCACCGCAGCAGGGGCGGCCATGGCCGTAACCGCCCCTGCCCAGGCCGCCATCCACTGGAGCGGCCCCAAGGACCTCGTGGTCAATCGCGACCATACCCCCGTAGCCGTGGACCTCAACGGGGATGGGATTGGGGATTTTTCCTTTGTGCATTACGGAACTGTTTATTCCAAGTACTACGGTACCAATACGACGCTTTTCTTCACCAATCAACTTATGGGACTGACAGGGAATACGGGCAACAGCGCGGTTGGCTCGACTCACTATCCCGTTCCCTATCGACTCCAGCAGGGCGATATGGTGTCGCAGGGAATGGCGGGCGCGTGGACATATTACGGCTACCTGGCAGCAGGAGTCTTTTATAGGATACACACAGCAGGGACCTACACATATACTACCTCTTATAGAGTCGGTAATTTTATCAACCAGGAGGGTTTCCTTGGGGTCCGGTTCCAGATCGACGGCAACACCCATTATGGCTGGATCGCTTTTGAGGGGACATGGGATCCCCCGGGCTGGTCGGAGGGGCGGATCGCGGGGTGGGCCTACGAAGATGTCCCCGGTAAGTCCATCGCGGCCGGCGATCAAGGGCCGGTCATCCCACCCATTCCGACCCTGAACGAGTGGGGCATGATCTTTCTGGCGGCCCTCATCGTGGCATCTGGGGCCCATTTATTGAAGAACCGGCGTGAAGAGATCTGAACCCCCGTGCCGACGGGTGCTCCTGATCGGGTGGGACGGGGCCGATTGGAAGGTCATACACCCGCTGTTGGATGCCGGCAAAATGCCCAACCTGGAGCGAATGGTCCGGGATGGCGTCATGGGAAATCTGGCCACCCTCCACCCGGACCTCTCCCCCATGCTGTGGACCTCCATCGCCACGGGCAAGCGGCCCTTCAAACACGGCATCCACGGTTTCACCGAGCCGGACCCCGACGCCGGGGGGATCCGGCCCGTTACCAGCCTCTCCCGAAAGACCAAGGCCATCTGGAACATCCTGTCCCAGGAGGAGAAGAAGTCGGTGGTGGTGGGGTGGTGGCCCTCCCACCCGGCTGAGCCGATCAACGGGGTGATGGTCTCCAACCTCTACACGGGTCATTACCCTCCTCTGGGCCGGCCCTGGCCCCTGCGTCCGGGCACGGTGCATCCCGGACGGCTGGTCCGCAATCTGGCCCAATTGCGGTGGCATCCCCAAAAACTCAACGCAGGACACATCCTCCCCTTTGTGCCCAGGGCGGCTGAGGTGGATCAGGATAAGGACCACCGGCTCGAATCCCTGTCGCGCGTCATCTGCGACGGAGCCACCATCCTCTCGGCCGCAACGGCCATCATGACCCATGAGCCCTGGGATTTCGCGGCCGTCTATTTCGATGCCATCGATCATTTTTCCCATGCCTTCATGCGGTATCACCCTCCCCGCCAGCCCCATATCCCGGAAAATGACTTCGAGATCTACGGACAGGTGATCGAGAACGGATACATCTTCCATGACAAGATGCTGGGAAGGCTTCTTGAAGCGGCCGGGGAGGATGCCACCATACTCCTGGTCTCAGACCATGGATTCCAGTCAGACCACCTGAGGCCCCGCCATGTGCCCCTGGAGCCTGCCGGCCCTGCCGCGCAGCACCGGCCTTACGGGATCTTTGTCATGCGGGGCCCGGGCATAAAGAAAGATGAGACGGTATTCGGGGCCAGTCTCCTGGATGTGTGTCCCACCATCCTGACCCTGTTCGGCCTGCCGGTGGGTCAAGACATGGATGGACGGCCCCTCGCCAATGCCTTTGATCTCCCTCTCGAGATCACCGCCATCGAGAGCTGGGACCTGGTGCCCGGGGAGGCGGGGATGCATCCGCCAGAAAAGCGGATCGACCCTGTGGAGGCCCGGGAGGCCCTCACCCAGTTGGCGGCCCTGGGCTATATCGAGCCGCCCGATGAGGACAGGGCCAAGGCCGTGGCCCAGACGGTTCGGGAACTGGAATACAACATGGCCCGTTCCTACATGGATGCGGGTCTTCACGGCAGGGCCCTTCCCCTCCTGGCGTCCCTGTTTGCGGATTGGCCCGATCAGTACCGCTTTGGGCTTCAACTGGTCTCCTGCTGCCAGTCCCTCGGTCGCATCCAGGAGGCCCGACAGGTCCTGGAAGAGACCCTTGCGCGTAAAAACAGAGGTGCGGCCCAGGCCCGTGAAACCCTCAAGGCCCTTAAAGAAAAGATGAAGGACAAAACGCCCGAAGAGATCACCGAGGCCCAGGGGAGAAGGCTTCGGTCCCTGGCGGCCCAGGCCTCGTTCAACCCGTATGCCGTGGAATACCTCAGGGGGGCCATCCTGTTTGAGGAAGGGGAAGAGGAGGAGGCCCTGGAGCATCTCAAGACGGCCGAGGCCATGAACCCGGAGGATCCGGGCCTTCATATCAAGCTGGGGCAGGTCTATCTCAAGATGCGGCGATGGCAGGATGCGGAACAATCCTTTCAGGCGACCCTCCGTCTGGACCCGGACAGCGCCGATGCCTACCTGGGAATCTGCCGGACCTGCCTTGCCACCAGGCGACTGGAGGAGGCCTGTGACGCGGCCTACGAATCCCTGGGCCGCGTCTATTACAACCCGACCGCCCATTACCTGCTGGGTGTGGCCCGCCACCGCCAGGGGCAGCTTCCCGAGGCCTTGCTGGCCCTTAAGATGGCAGTGTATCAAAACCCGCATTTTGCAAAGGCCCATGAACGGCTGGCCTATATCTACAAACGGAGGCTTGCAAACAAAGAAAAGGCATCGGAACGGGCACGGTCCGCCCGCGACGCAGCCAGGAAGATCCGGGAGTTCAAAAGGGAGCAGAAGACCCTTTCAAGCCGGGTATGGGAATCTCCGGGGCTTTTGGGAGAAGCGGATCGCGAGGCGGAACAGGACGTTCCCGGGATTCCGGATATGCCTCCCCCCGAGGACCTGTCCGATATTGTGGTGGTGGTGACGGGTCTGCCCCGCGCAGGGACCTCCATGATCATGCAGATGCTCCGGGCCGGAGGTCTTTCAATCCTGGCAGACGACATAAGAGAGGCCGATGAGGACAACCCGAAGGGATATCTCGAATATGCACCGGCCAAGCGCCTGCATGAAGATGCCTCGTGGCTGCCTGAGGCCCGGGGGAAGGCCATCAAGATCGTGGCGCCCCTTTTGGGACGCCTGGAACATGGGATCTCCTATCGAGTTATTTTTGTGGAGCGGGACATACGGGAAGTCATCGCTTCCCAGAAAGCCCTCCTCTTGCGGCAGGGGAAAAAGGGGGCCAGACTTTCGGACCGCGATCTGGGACGTGTTCTTGAGAGACAGGCGACCACAGGAAAACGGATCCTTGCCCGGATGGGACTCCCCGTCCTTTACCTCCGCCACGACCGATGCATCGGGCATCCGGGGGAGACGGCTGAGCAAGTCCGCGACTTCCTGGGCCGGGACCTGTGTGCAGAGGCCATGGCAGGGGTCGTGGATCCGAGGCTGTATCGTCAGCGTGGTGAGAGGATGGCAGGGATAGAAGAGACGTAGAAGTCGGCCTTCAGGAAATACGGCGAAAGACCCCCTGGGGATCCCATTTACGAGCTGCAACCATTAGGGGCCGTAGAGACACGGCCAACAGGACTCAAGAGCGGATCAAACGATGTTTTCGTTTACCTGCGTATGGCAGAAGGTGGGCGCGCAACTCAGGGCGGAGATCATGAATTTCTGGGAAGCTCATGAGGCCCTCCCCCTTTTGGCCGACCCTGAAGAAAGGGCCGAAGAAACCGTCTTTATCGCCCGAACCACCGGGGGCGAGATCGCGGCCCTTTGCACGGCCAGGGAACTCTACCTCAAACGATTTCAAAACAGCTTCTACTTCTACCGCTCCATGACGTCCATCGTGTACCGCAGGAAGGGGCTTGCCCTCGACCTTCTTCTGCGCACACGCAGTTTTTTTGAGCGGCGATTCACAGCGGGCGAAGGCCGGGGACCCATCGGGCTCCTGATCATCCTTGAAAACCCTTCCATTGCAAAACGGTTTCGCGTGGCAATGGAGACGCGCACCGGGTTTGTCTTTATGGGCTACAATACAAAGGGGCATCCGATCGGGGTCTACTATTTCAAGGGCGCCACAATCTGATTCTCCAAGACCTTGAACCCGAGCAAGCCAATGTCACCGCAAAAATACGCCTGAACCACGACACGGCTATCTCGGGGATCCCTCTCGCTGTCATTGCCGTCGTGAGGGGAACGGATCTCCCGGGTTTACTGAGAAGGTACGCTAAACCCTTGTGCCGATGACCCTTCGGCCCTCGATTTGCTCCATCCGAACCCGGAAAGGACCTTGGATCGAATCACGGGTCAAAGGGAAAATTACCGGCAGGTAATTGTCGCTCCTCCCCTGCATGAGCCTCTTTTCACGGGATTCCCATCTTTCCGGGAGCACGGAGAATTCCCTGCCCAGACATCCCTGATAAAACAGGCGCTGCTTTCTCTCGCCCAGAGCTCTCAATCTGGCCGTCCTCTCCTTGATTTCTTCCGAAGCAACTCTCCCGCTGAACCGGCTGGCGGCCGTGCCCGGTCGGGGCGAAAAGGGAAAGACATGGAGATAAGAGATCGGCAGGTCCTTCAGCAGGGAATACCCGGAGTCAAAGGCCCTTGAATCTTCTCCCGGAAATCCGGCCATGATGTCCACCCCGATCGCTGCATGCGGAATACTTGTGTAAACCGCCTCCACAATATCGGCAAACTCTCGTGCGGTATAATGCCGGTTCATCCTGTGAAGGACCCGGTCGTCCCCGCTCTGCAAAGGGATATGGACATGCCGGCAGAGCCACGACTCGGATGCCGCCATCTCTATCAATTCCATCTTTAACTCGTTGGGTTCGATGGAACTGAGCCGGATACGCAGGGGGAACCCCTCTCTCCCCACCTGTCCAAGAAGGGAAACAAGGTCCACTCCACCCTTCAGATCCACCCCATATTTTCCCAGGTGAATTCCGGTGAGGACCACCTCACCGTAACCCTGATCGGACAGGGTTTCCAACCTGCGAATGACCTTTTCCGGGGGAAGGCTCCGGTAAGGGCCCCTGGCGAATGGAACAATGCAATAACTGCAAAAAGACTCGCATCCGTCCTGGATTTTGAGATAGGCCCGGGCGCGACCCGGGAAACGGGAAATATCCATGGCATCGAACCGGGCACCGGGTTCAAATGGCTTCAACAGCAGACCGGTCTCAAAAGATGCGTCGGCCCCGGTAAGAAATTCGGGGAGATCGGCCTTCATCCGGTTGTCTGCGATCAGGCCCAGCCCTTCGATTTCAGAGAGTTCCTCCGGGAACACCTGGGCGTAACATCCGACTGCCGCCACATATCCGACAGGATGTTCCCGGATCGCCTTTCGAACGGCCTGCCTGGACTGATGTGCGGCCTTCTGGGTCACAATACACGTGTTGACGATCACCACATCAGCGGTTTCATCTCCTCCTGCGACACGCCACCCGGCCGCGGCCAAGGCCTCACCAAAATAGGCCGACTCATACTGATTGACCTTACAGCCGAGGGTGATGATTCTAAATGTTTTGGGACCGTTCGTCATTTCCGGTTGCTCGTTGCGGGTTGCCGGATGCTGTATACTCGATGCGGGTTGCTCGATATTGGGTACCGGTTTATCGGGTTCCTTGGGTTTATCTGGTTAAGGGGCGCTTTTCCCTTTGACCTTTGAGCTTTCAGCTTCAGCGCTTCCTCACTCCCGGCTCCCAGCTCCGTGCTCTCTGCTCCCTGCTCCCTGCTCCCTGCCTCATCCCTTGCCCCTTCTCATCTCTCAATCCAGCCACCGCCGATGAGCCTTTCTCCATCATAAAGTGCAATGGCCTGTCCCGGCGTGACGGCCCACTGGGGCATGTCGAATATGAACCGTACCTCATCCGATGACACCACCGTTAACCGGCCCGGAGCCGCTTTGTGACGGTACCGGATCTGTGCTGACATCTTCGCCCCGTTTTCAGGCGGGGTGCCCTGTATCCAATTCAGAGCTATCGCATGCACGGTATTGGTAAAAAGTGCCTCCCGCCTGGCCACCACTACCTGGTTCACCTCGGGCCTGATTTCCTTGACATAGTAAGGCCTTGAAGAAGCAATTCCCAGACCGTGTCTCTGGCCGATCGTATACCGGTAAATCCCTTCATGTTCTCCGATCCGCGTGCCGTCTTCATCCACAATGAGCCCCTTTTTGCTGATCGAGGCACGCCCCCTCTTCTCCATGAACTCCCGGTAGTCCATCCCGGAAATAAAGCAGATCTCCTGGCTTTCGGGTCTTGAATGACAAGGAAGGGCCATATCCCGCGCCCGGCGTCGGACCTCTTCCTTGGTCATCTCCCCCAGGGGAAAGATCGCCCTGGAAAGAAGGGTCCCGCCCAGTCGCTGCAGGAAATAGGATTGATCCTTTGCCCTATCCACGCCCCTCAAAAGGCTTATCCTCCCCTCTTCCACACAGTGTCGGGCATAATGGCCGGTGGCCAGGGAACGGATCTCATTTTCAATGCAATAGTGATGGAGTGCATCGAATTTAATCTCCTGATTGCAGCGGACGCACGGATTCGGTGTCAGACCCGCCCGATAGGCATGGCAGAACGGCCTTACCACCTCTGTTTCAAAGCGCTCCCGGAGATCGAGGATCTCCAGGGGAATGCCGATCCGGTCTGCAATTTCACTGACCCGCTCTCCCCTTCGGGGGTCAGCGTCGGAAAGGACCAGGTGGAGGCCGTAGACCTCCCATCCGGCTGCC
The DNA here is from genome assembly GCA_021737785.1 of Deltaproteobacteria bacterium. Classification (NCBI taxonomy): domain Bacteria; kingdom Pseudomonadati; phylum Myxococcota; class Myxococcia; species Deltaproteobacteria bacterium. The sequence goes on along the minus strand of JAIPDI010000028.1, from coordinate 48,002 downwards.
TTCAAGAGAACGGCCGCCATAGCGCTGTCCACGCCCCCGCTGAGCGCAACGGCCACATTGCTTGGCTGATTCATTTTTGCGGCTTTCATAAGCATAAACTTCGCGAATAGCGGGTTACTCCGGGATAGATCTCCGCCCGGCCGTTCTATCCGCTGACAGAATAAATAAGCATCTTGTTTTCAGGGATGTCGTAAGGTAAGCATGGAATGATCAACCGCCATGAAAACCTCAATATTGAGCAATTCCGTTCCTGTCAATAAAAATCAGAACCCTGCACAGTTTCCGTTGCGAATTGTCGCCCTGTGTCCTCGTGATTCGGTTTCCCGCCGCTCGTTGAGACCGCTCGCCTCATCCCCATTGACACCCCGCACGGACTTGGGTATTGTTTTTTATTGAAATTGCAGCCCGCTCCATCGGTTATCATCAATCTTAGAGCAATCTCCTTGAATATATTTCAGGCTGAGAGAATCCTAATTCGGATAACCGCAAGCAAAACGGCTGTGTACTGTCCCGTCATTCCGGCATGCCCTTAGCCGGAACCCAGTACGCCGTATTTCTGGATTCCGGCTAGAATCGTGCCGGAATGACGGAAGGCTAAGCGTTCAGTGCAAGGATGGCCATATTTTCTTGTTTTTTCATGACAAAGACCAGTTACTAAAAGTGGCGCTCAACAAGAGCCTATGAAAACGAAAATCTATCAAAACCGCCTGGCCGCCCTGAGACACCGCATGGCATCGGGCACTCCTGCCCCGTGTGATGCCGCATGGATCACTCAGCCTGAAAACCGTCGATATCTTTCCGGTTTCAGGGCAGAGGACGGACATTTCCCGGAATCCTCCGGATCCCTTTTGATTCACGGAAACCGATCCCTCCTGGTGACGGATTCAAGATATACCCTCCAGGCCGAGCACGAGGCCCCTCAGTTCGAGACTAGGATCTTGAAGCAGGACCTGGTCGACGAGATGCCCTCATGGGTGATGGACATGGGGATCCGGACCCTCGGCTTTGAGCCGGACTACCTCACCTGGGGACTCCACAGCAAAATCCAAATCCGGCTTCAGGCCCTTTCACCCCCTGTGGAACTGGTCCCCCTGGACAGCCTTGTTGAAGGACTGCGGGAGGTGAAAGATCCGGAAGAGATTCAAGCCCTGGAGGCGGCCGCGGACCTTATCTCCGATGTATTGGATGAGATTGCCACCCATCTTCGGCCGGGCATGACGGAAAGGGAGATCGCGTGGAAGATCGAGGGACTGGCCCGGGACCGCGGGGCGGAGAGTCTGTCGTTTCCCCCCATTGTCGCGTCCGGTCCCAACAGCGCGCTCCCGCATGCCGTCCCCACAGACCGGAGACTCAACAAAAATGAACCGTTGACCCTGGATATCGGCGCCAGGCTGAACGGCTATTGTTCGGACATGACCCGGACGGTCTTTTTGGGCGCGCCGAGCCCCGAATTCAAAATCATCTACAGGACCGTCCGGCACGCACAGCTGGAGGCTCTGAAAAGCGTTCGCCCTCTGGTGGAGAGCACCCATCTGGACGGTTTGGCCAGGAAATACATTCGTGAGGCCGGGTTTGGAAAGTATTTCGGTCACGGCCTCGGCCACGGCGTGGGTTTGGCGGTCCATGAACGTCCCAGAATCGGACCGAGGAATCCGGTCAAACTCCAAAAAGGGAGCGTATTCACCATTGAACCCGGAATTTATATCCCCGGAAAGGGAGGCGTGCGATTGGAGGAAATGGTCCTGGTGGAAGATACGGGTCCGAGGATACTGACCAGAAGCGACCGGTTTTATGATTTCTGATTCCCACGGATTCAGGAATTGAGAAATTTAATGAAATTCTTCCGTAGTACGGCATGTTGTCATGGCAACCGAATTCCTTGCGCTATTCGCATCATTCGTCTAATTCTGGTTCAAAAATGGATGCTCTGATCGATCAATTCATCAATTACCTGAGACTGGAACGGGGGCTTGCCGACAACACCGTCCAGGCCTACAGCAGGGATTTGTCCGGATTTGCCCGATTCCTCGAAGAACAGCGCCTGTCCCCGCTTACGGTCTCCCGGGATCGAATTATCGAATACCTGAACTCTCTAAGGAGGTCGCTGTCTGCCAGGTCGATCGCCAGGAACATTTCCGCCACGAGGATGTTTTTTCGCTTCCTTGCTTCAGAAGGTCATATCCGGGAGAATCCGGCCAGGCTGCTCGAGATCCCTCGGCTCTCACGGAACCTGCCGGAAGTCCTGAGTACGGACGAAGTGGAGCGGCTTCTGGCCCGACCCGACCCCTCCAGCCCTCGTGGGAACCGGGATCGGGCCATGCTGGAACTCCTGTATGCGACCGGGTTGCGGGTTTCTGAACTCATCGGATTGACCGTCTCGAACGTCAATCTGGAATCGGGATATATAAGAACACTGGGCAAGGGCGCCAAGGAACGGCTGGTACCCATTGGAGGAAAGGCTATCCAGGCGGTCAGGGCATATCTCTCAGAAGGCCGGCCTCAGATGCTTCGCAACGCCAACATTCCCTGCCTGTTCCTCAATTTCAGAGGACGCCCTCTGACCCGTCAAGGATTCTGGAAGATTATCAAGCAATACGGGAAGGATGCCGGGATAAAAAAGGAGATATCGCCCCACACCATCAGGCATTCTTTCGCCAGTCATCTACTTCAGGGCGGCGCCGACCTTAGGGCTGTCCAGGTCATGCTCGGTCACGAAGACATCTCCACCACCCAGATCTATACCCATGTCACAAGGGACAAGTTAAGAGAACTCCACGAAAAATATCACCCCAGGCCATGATCCCAGGGCGGCCGGCGAGACGTTGTTTATGGGGAAAATTATTCATATCCGGGACAGATTCCAGAAACTGTCCCCCTGCGACCTGATCGTTTCAGGACCGTGGGAATTCCGAAGGGCATGCTGGAAGACACCTTTTTTTGCCCAGATGTTGCGCCCCCTGGCGGAAAAGCTGCTGGCTTCCGATGAACCGATGGCCTCCATCCCTCCCCATTTTTCCCTCGATCGCGGCCTTGCATCCACCATTCAGGCCATGTATGCCATCCGCCGGGACGGCGTCAGGATGCGGCAGGCCTATTACCTCATCGGATTGACCGACTGCATGATCAACCAGGTCAATCCGATCTTAAGGACCGATATTTTGAGGGCCATGTATAAGAAAGTCTTCGACATGAAGGCCGATTTCAACATACACTGGCACGGGTCTCTGGATCAGGTCCTCCTCCCCATCGATCCCTCTTTTTACAATGACGCCGCCTACCGTGCTACCGTACATCGCGCCGCAACCCTGAAGACGCTCTATCAGGCCATCCGGGAAGGTACGGATGAGATGTTTGACATCCTGTCCCGTGAATATATTTTCTTTTGCCCATCGGTAGGAGGGTGATCATGAAGCAAAATTCATCGAACCGGGGGATCAGAGACAGCAATCTCTTCTTGGAGGCCATCTTTGACAGCATTAGTGAAGAGATCATGGTGATCGACTCGGAGGGGTCGATTCAGGATGTGAACCAGGTATTTTTGAATAACTGTGGGCGGACGCGGGAGACGGTTGTCGGAAAAAAATGCTATGAGCTCAGGAAACTGTCCGGCAATCCGTGTCACATCGGGACCCAGAACTGCCCCGTCAAAAAGGTACAGGAGACCGGAGAACGGGTGGAAATCACCCACCGGTATTACGGACCGGGCATTGGCGACAGAGAATTGAGCCGGATCATGTACCCGATCTCTACCGGGGGAGAAGTGGGGCAGTATTTTGTGGAGATCTCTACGGACGTTACAGAATACCGGAACCTGATCCGAAAGCTGAAGGCTGAGAAAAAGCGGTTCAGCACCATTCTGGACACGGCCACAGACGCAGTTATCAGCATCGATAGAAACCACAGGATCATCCTCTTTAACACCGCGGCCCAGCAGATCTTTGGTTACTCCAGCGAGGAGGTCCTCAATAAGGATCTCAACATGCTCATCCCGCCCCAATACGGCGACCATTACCGCTTCGTCAGCGGTTTTCTGGAGAACAGAATGCCGCGGGCAGTCGGAAGGAATCTCAAGCTCATTGCATTTCGGAAAAGCGGAGAGGAATTTCCCATCGAGCTGGGACTTTCCTTTTACGAAACCGAAGAAGACATTACCTTCACGGCCATCATCAGAGACATTTCCACACAAAAGCAACTGGAAAAGAAGCTGTTGCAGTCCGAACGCCTGGCAGCGGTGGGCCAGACAGTGGCCCATGTGGCCCACGAAATCAAAAATCCGCTCATGATCATCGGCGGCTTTTCTCACCAGATAAGAGACAGCTTGATTGACGACAAGGCAATACAAAAACTGGATATGATCCAGGAAGAGGTCGGCCGGCTCGAACGACTGGTGACCAGTATCGGGGATTTTACCAAGGTTCATAACCTGGTTTTGCGAACCTCGGACATTAATTCGGTCATTCGGGATGTATTGAAGATCATGGAAGGCGTCTGTTCTCCGGACAGGCATCGCTTCAAAGTCAGCCTGGCACCGGACCTGGGCGAAATCGATTGCGATCCGGATAAGTTGAAGCAGGTCTTTATCAATATCATTACCAACGGCGTCGAGGCGATGGAGGGCGGGGGTACGATCACCATCACCACGGAGAAATCATCAGGATTTATCGAAATCCGTATATCCGATGAAGGCATTGGGATTCATGAAAAAGATCTCCTTCATATCTTCGAACCCTTCTTTACGACACGGGAACGGGGATTCGGTCTGGGCCTGGCCATATCCTACAAGCTTGTGGAGGCCCATGGGGGAGAGATTTGGGCGGACAGCGTGCCGGGAAAAGGGACCACCTTTGTGGTCAGGCTCCCGGTTGAATAATCGTCTGATTTTTTGTTTGACAAAAAGGCCATTGGGATATATATTATGTTTTTGCCGCGGGGTGGAGCAGTCTGGTAGCTCGTCGGGCTCATAACCCGAAGGTCGTTGGTTCGAATCCAGCCCCCGCTACCAAAGCCTTCAAAAGGGTTCGTCGTCGGTGACGAACCCTTTTTTTATTGCCATCCAATTTCATACCCCACCGCAACACCTCCAGAACAATAACCCCAGATCGGAGGTCGAAATATTCGAATTTATCTTCGACAGAAGAGGCCTATTCCTCAAACACGGGCAAGAGAATGCGCACGGTCGTTCCCTTCCCTTTCTCTGAATCAACGCCGATCCATCCCCCGTGGTTCTTGATGATTCCCAGGACCGCGGGCATGGCGAGACCCCTTCCCTGAAACTTGGTGGTGAAAAAGGGGTCGAAGATCTTCCTAAGGGTCTGTTCGTCCATCCCCTTGCCGTTGTCCTCAATAGTCAAGGCTGTGTAAGGCCCGGGAACCAGGTCCGGGTATTCCTTCAGATCGCCCTCATGGACAGTCTGAACTGTACACGCGATGCGAACCTTCCCCCCTTCTTCCATGGCCTCCGCGGCGTTTGTCAGGATGGCGGACAACACGGACTTCATCTGTTTCGGATCGGCCTTGACAGGCAGGACATCCTGGGACAGGTCCGTTTCCCACTGTACGGAGGTGGGCATCTCGGGGAGGAGCGTCGGCAGGGTCTCGGCTACAAACCGGCTCAGAGACAGGATCCGGGCATAGTATTTTCCGCCGCGCGCATAGGCAAGGAGTTGACTGGTGAGCCCGGTCATCCTCTGAATCGAGTCCCTGACCATGTTTGTGTATTTCTGGTGGTCGTTTCCTTCTTCCCTGGACAGCTCCAGCATATCCATGCTCACCGAAACCACCGAAAGGGCATTGTTGAACTGGTGGGCGACGCCCCCCGCCAGGGTGGCAATGGCCTCCATCTTGCGGGCCTCCAAGAGACTCTCCTGAAGTTGCCGCTTCTCCTCCTCGAGGGTCTTCACCTCGGTGATATCGTGGAAGACCAGCGTGTCCTTGACGGCGACCCCGTGGGCGTAGGTCGCCTTGGAATGGGATCTGACCCAGAAAGTACTGCCATCCTTTCTGCGGATCTTATACTCCGTGCTTTCCGAGATCGGTTGAGCGGCAAAGATACGCCGCCCCCTTTCCATAAAATGCTCGAGGCTCTCTTCCGCCATGAGGCTCAGCGGATTGAGGGTCAGAAATTCCTCTTTTGTGTAACCCGTGTACCCACACATCACCTCGTTGACATTTGTTATGACAAAGTTCTTCAGGTCTATCTCGTAGATGCCCGCCGGGGCATTGTTGACGAGTTGTCTGTAGCGCTCTTCGCTCTCCTTCAGCTCCCGCTCGAATCGGTTGCGAAGCAGGGCCAAGGACGCCTGGTTTACATATGCCTCTACCAGCCTTTTCCTCGACACAAAATCCGCACCCGAGGAAGTACTTCGATCCACGATAATCGCACTCCCAAACAACTCCCCCTCTCTGACTAATCCGACCACATAGATCCGGCGGATGCCCACGAGCTTCTCGAGCGACTGGGCAATAGCCTTGGGTATGGCGCCGAACGAGAGGCCATGGATCCCTTTCGGGCCGTCCGCAAGCTTCCCGGTCTTGAGTGTCTGCTCTGCAGACTCGTCATTCAGTGTGGTTATCATTCCCACGGGGTCTCGCCCCAGTACGTTCAAAATACGCTCCAGGCCGGCCCCTATGCCTTCCACGGCCATCGTGCAGAATTGCCTCGTCTCGGGTTCATAGGAATTGACCAGCACCACGACATCCCCGAGTATTGCCTTGATCCTCGTCCCGATGATTTGGTAAAGGGACTTCCTGTCCCTTACGTTCACGAACTCCATGGCCGTGGCGTGCAGAAACTCCAGCTCCCGTGCAAGTTCCCGTTGTTTCTTTTCCGCCTCCTTGCGAGAAATAACTTCTTCTTCAAGTCTCCTCTTGGCCTCCAGGATCTGGGACTTCTCCCTTGTCAGGGAAATGGAGACCTCCTTTTCATCCTGTATCAACAGGGCGCAGGAGATCGCCACCAATGTATTCAAAAAGATGAAGTTTCCACCGGCGGCAAGTGCATTCAGTGGACTAACGAAGAATGGAACCTTGTCTCCCAATGGGGTTGCAGCGTGAAGCCACCCAAGTATCCCCAAGGTCCCCATATTGACGCATATTGCTATGATTGCCGGCTTCACGCCGAGGAGCAGACCACATACGACCGCAAAGGAGAAAAGCCAGATGGGACCCCCGCTTAGGAACCCAAAGAAGAAAACCACGTAGACGCCGACGATATAGATCAGGGCACAGGCCACCCATGCCTTGACTTTGTATCTCAGCCTCTTCCCGATAAGGAGACCGAGGCCGCATGCAAATACCGCAACGTCCATTGACAAAGGGACCCAAAGCCTCTCCCTCAGCGCAAGCAGCACAGCAGGGACAGCCGCGAGCCCTGAAAATAAAATCCCTATGATGATGACAGACAGGAGAATGCGCTCCCGCATCCCCTTTGACCGCCGTTCAAACAGCGGAAAAATTCTGAGAGCGGACCACCAATTGGCCACACGCCTCAGAACGGAACCTCCCGCCCTCTCCTCTTGATTCTCAGGTCTTCCGGGATCGCCTGAATTCATGGTTCGACCCCAGTCCAAACGCCCCTCATGCCTTTATACTCCCATCGCCTCATCCGTCTACTGCCTTGCCAGCTTATCAGCTTATCAGTTTATCAACTTTTCGGTTCATCGTCTTTTCCCGTCAAGGGCCTGACGGATCTTTTGCGCTATCTCTTCGATCACCACAGGTTTCATGGCAAAGGCGCAAAATCCCAACTCGAGGGCCTTGTCCTCGGGCATCCGCTCACTGAACCCCGTACAGAGGATGATGGGCATGTCCGGTCTGATCCGCATGATTTCCTTCCCCAGTTCGTCTCCTGTCATCCTGGGCATGGTCATATCGGTAATGACCAGGTCATAGCCTTCCGGATCGTTCCTGAAGGCATTCAAAGTGTCCAGGGGATCGGTCCTGCATTCCACCACATACCCCAGAAACCGCAACATATCGGCATACATCTCCGCAATCATCGGCTCATCGTCCACAAACAGGATCCTCTCGGTACCATGAGGAATGGGCTGACCGTGCTTCTCCTTTTCTTTGTCAAGAGACTTGACCCTCGGCAGATAGATGGTAAAGCGAGAACCCTTCCCCAATTCACTCTCTACCACCACCGCACCTTCACAGCTCCGGATGATCCCATGCACGGTCGCGAGGCCCAGACCGGTCCCCTCTTCCCTCGCCTTGGTGGTGAAAAAGGGATCAAAGATCTTCTCCAGGGTCCTGGGGTCCATGCCGTGCCCTGTGTCCTTTACCGTCAGTTTGAGGAACGGCCCGGGGCTCAGCGATGTTTTCGTTTCCGCCACCCTCACTTCATCCAGGATCTCCTCGTCCAGGGTGATCTCCAGGATCCCTCCTTTGGCCCGCATGGCATGGGCCGCGTTCGTTACGAAATTGACAATCACCTGATGCACCTGTGTCGGGTTGGCCAGGACCGTGTCATTGTCCGTTCGGATATCCTGCCGGATTTCTATGGTCGAGGGGAGGGCTGCCCGTGTCAGTTTGATCGCCTCTTTTAAAATAGGTCCCACCTGCATCGGCCCCTTCTCCAGATCGTCCTGACGACTGAAGGTAAGAATCTGGTTCACCAAATCTTTTGCCCTGGCCCCCGCATCCAGCACCCGCTCCAACATCCGGTTCGCCCGGTTATCCGGCGGCACATTCATCAAGGCCATTTCCGTACCCATCACAATCGGCGTGAGGATATTGTTGAAATCGTGGGCAATGCCCCCTGCGAGCGTTCCGATGGCCTCCATCTTCTGGCTGCGGTGAAGCTGAAGCATCAGTTCTTCCTTTTCCTTCTGGGTCTCCTGGATCTGCTCAAGTCTCGTCTGAAGCTCAATGGCGTCTGACCGGACCTTTTCAAATAAAAGGGCGTTTTTCAGTCCGGTGGCAGTCTGGTTTCCAAGCGCCTCCAGAAATGAAGAAGATACCTGGAAATCCCTCGTTTTCTGCGAGGCCAGACCCAGCACCCCGATAACCTCGCCTGCGCTCTTCAGGGCCAGCGCAGCAAAAGACCGCAGCCCTGCCCGTTTGCATTCGTCATAGGTGCAGCGAGGGTCGGTGTGGATATCGACGGAATAGACCGTCGCTCCCTCCCTTGCCGCGATTCCACAAAGGCACTCCCCCACATGATGAGCCGGCACATCCTCCTCTGAAAACGCTTGCCCGTGCGGTTGGAATCCCTTCAAGATGAGGTCGTTTCCATCCTTTAAAAACAGGGCCACAAGGTCGGACTGAAGAGAGGTCTTTGCTGCCCTCAATACCCTGTTGACGATCGCGTCAACCGAAAGGTCCTGGCCCATCTCCCTGCCCAGGAGGTTTAACACCTCCAGTTCCCGGGCCTTGTTCTCCAGTTGCTGCTCCGCCGTTTTTCTGTCCGTGATGTCGGTGAGGATGCCCTGGATTCCGGCGATTCGGCCTCCATCCCATATGGGCCGGCTCGATGCCCGCACCCACAGGGGTTCGCCTGATTTGTTCAACAGAACATATTCGCCATTTCGGCTCTCGCCTGCCAGAAATCCCCGGTATTCCGCCGTCATTTGATCGCGTGCTTCATTCAAGAAAAAGTCCCTGAAATCCCGGCCAATGACCTCATCGGGCCTGTATCCCGCCATCCGCTCGATAACCGGACTGATATAGGATATGGTGCCGCCCTCATCCACCACATAAATGGCATCGTTCATATTTTCCACGAGATCGCGATACCGTTCCTCGCTTTCCCGGAGTTCCCTTGTCCGCAACTCGATCTCTTCCTCAAGACTCGTATGATATCTGCGGCTTTCCTCCCGGAGTCTGGCCCGTTCCAGCACGCCGTTAACGACGTGCTCCAGCTCTGCCATGTCTTTGATCGGTTTCATAATATAGTCCCAGGCCCCCCGCCGAATGGCCTCTATGGCATCGGCCACAACGCCTGTTCCGGAGAGCACCACAACAGGGGTCTCGGGCGCCTCCCGGGAGAGCACGTCGATCACATCCAGGCCGGTCATGCCGGGCATGCGGAGGTCCACCAGAACGACTGCCGGTTGTCTTTGCCGGAAAAGTTCAAGGCCCTTTTCCCCATCCCCCGCATCCATCACGGTGAACTCCAGATCCTCAAAGAATGCCCGGATGCTCCTTCTGATGGGTTCCTCATCCTCAATGGTCAGCAACGTGCATGATTCCATCAGTCTCCTCACCTTTTCATTCGATCCTTTACGGCAGCAACCAGTACGGCCAAATCGCTCAACGGTTTTTGAAATATGTCCCTCTCGTTGATCCCGATCGCCCGTAATTGCGGCAGCGGGGAATACGCTACCGATCCTGTATAGACGATGAATCTCATCGACGGATACAGGCGATGGGCCTGTTCCATAAATGCATTTCCGTCCATCCCCGGAAGACGAATGTCCACAATGGCGCCGTCCGCCGGATCGCTGGCGAGAATCTCGAGGGCCTTTTCCCCGCTTTCCGCTGTCACGGCCTCAAAATCATCGTCTTCCAGCCATGCCCGCAGGCCCCTTCGGATGCTCTCCTCATCGTCAACCACCAAAATTCGGATCCTCTCCCCTCCCATAACTCCCTCCCTCCACAGGCAATCGAACCACAAACATGGCGCCCATCCCCGGGTTGGATTCGATAGAAAGGGTGCCCCGGTGCTCTTCGGCGATGATGAAATAGGAGACGGATAATCCCAGTCCGGTCCCTACACCCGGGGCCTTTGTGGTAAAAAAGGGCTCGAACACCCTTTTGCGCGTCGCCTCATCCATCCCCGGACCGTTGTCCTCGATCTCCACGCGCACCATCTCCCCCTCGCGCATCACCCGCAGGGTAAACCTCGGGGTTAGCACCTTTATCCCATGCTCTTTGGCTCTTGCTCTTTGCTCCTGCATGGCCTCAGCCCCGTTGCGCAGGATATTCAGAAAGACCTGCTGGATCTTGCTCGTCTGACATACCGCCTTCGGCACCTCAGGGTCATACTCCCGTACGATCTCAATCTTCCGGAAATCGTATTTTTTCTTGAGATCATAGTCGCTCCCTGCAAGGTCCAGGGTCTGGTCCAGGAGTTCCCCCATGTCCGCAGGGGTTCCCCTTCCGTCAGCCTTGCGGCTGAAGCTCAGCATATTGGAGACAATCCCGGCAGCCCGCTCGCCGCTTTTTCGGATATCATCGAGAAACTCCGGGATCTCCCTCCGTTCCAGATATGTCCTCAGCGCACTCAAGGTGGTCCCGCATTCCTCTGCAATCCGGGAATTAGCGGGCAGATCCGGCGATACCCGCCTCAACACATTCTGGGACGCCTGCAGGATAACCCCCAAAGGGTTGTTGATCTCATGGGCCATTCCCGCAGCCAGCCCTCCCACCGAAAGCATCTTCTCGGACTGGATCATCATCTCCTCCATCCGCACCCGCTCGGTTACATCATCCACCCGGATGACCGCTCCCTCTACGCCGTTGGTGACCAGTGGATACACCGTTATATCATCATAGTGCATCACGCCCTCCGTCTGCCGGGGGACCTTAACCTCCGATCTTACACTCTTGTTGCGGATGGCCTCCTGAACGTTTTCCAGCTCACGGCCCAGCATGGGCAGAACATGCTCCAGATTTTGTCCCCGGGCCTTCTCGGCGCAGATGCCCGTCGTCTTCTCTGCGGCCAGGTTCCACTGACTTACCCGGCCTTCCCGATCCACCCCCACCAGCAGCGACGGCATGGAATTGATGATATTGTCGAGATAGTCGCTCAACCGCTTTCTCTCCTCTTGCGCCTGTCTGCGCTCGGTGATATCCCGGATAATGCCCTCAGTCCCCTTTGGGTCACCCGTATCATCGTAATAAAAATGAACCGTGATAGAGGCGGTGAAGGTGGACCCGTCCGTTCTCCTCATCACGGCCTCAAAATCGTTCACGCTGCCGTTCTTCTTCAATTTCTCCATCAGCGCCTGACGTTCGTGTGCATCCGGCATGAAGTGTTCCAAAGGTAGGCCGTTCATCTCCTCGATGAATGTGTACCCGAACATCCGAGCCCCGGAGGGGCTTGTCATGACGAGTTTTCCTTTCTTGTCCAGACGATAGAACACGTCCTGAATGTTCTCAATGACGCTTCGGTACTTCCTTTCGCCGGCCCGCAAGGCCTCTTCCATCTTCTTCCGTTCTTCGATTTCCAGCAGGAGGTGTTGATTGTTGATCTCCAGCTTGATCTTGTGCTCCTCGATAAGATCGAGGGAATGCTCAATGCTCAGGCTGAACATCTCTGGTGCGAGAACGGTGACGCTCGTGATCATGAAGAAAACGAATAGAAATGTGATCCAGGCCATGAGTGAGAGAGAGGTCAGCATATGGTCCGGGTATATCTCGATAATGCCGGTGGTCATTCCGGCGCCCACAAGGCCCATACTCGCGAGACTGAGAAAAATTGCGATGATTCCTCCACGAAGACCAAAAAAGACCGCGGAGAGAAAGCATACCCCGACCAGGATGAGGGTCCCGACGCCACTCAATCCGATTCTGACAAGAACCGCCAGGGCGATCAGATAGAGACAGCATACCAGGACCACGGCCCTTGTCTTGTATGAGATACGACGGGATCCAAAGGTAACCAGGAGGAAGAGCAGATAAATGCCGGCATACAGGGAAGAAAAGTACCATTTTCCCTGCAGGAAGGCCTCAATAGCACCTGTAACAACGGCCAGAAGGCCGATGAGAGAGAAGATATAGAGGAGTCTTTCAAATATGGTCTGCCGAACCGCTGAAATCTCACTGCGTTCCGGTTTTCCTTCTCGAACAAATAGACGAGGATTGAATATGGGCTGCATGATCTTCTCCTTGATAACCCCTCTGAATCCGGCCTGGACCTGAAAAAGGGACTCGCCAGTGAACCAAGATTACATCTGGAAGAAGAGAAGTGTCTAAAGTTTGGAATGCCTAAAGTTGAGAAACATCAATCCCGCATTCTGCGGGATCTACGCTTCGCTACGGCCGATATCCAATATCCAGCCTACAGCAGAAAAGCAGAAAGCGTCGGGCCGTACACACCGGCCCAACGCATGCCTGAAAAATGGGTCTGAAGATTCAACAAGTTCTGATCAAATTTCCACCCTTTCAAAAATCCTCAAACTCATCCTCCTTCAGTGGAATGATCTCCTCCGGCGTGGCCTTCCTTCGGTTCCGCCCCGTCGTTGCCCGTTCACCCCCCTTCGGAGCTAAAAGGAGCGGCGCAGTCCCCTGTGCCCTCTTTCGGACCTTCGTTGCCCCACCGGCAATCCTCTCTGTTGCCTGTCCGTGGACGTCTTCTCCTTTACGTCCTCCAACTGTGGCATTGAGCTCTCTTACAAAGCCCTGCATCTCTTCTGCCTGGGCGCTCATTTCCTCTGAGGCAGAGGCCGTTTCCTCGGCGCTTGCCGCATTCCGCTGGACGATCTTGTCCATTTCCGCCACGGCATTGTTTACCTGGCCTATGCCCTGGGCCTGTTCATTGGATGCTGCGGCGATCTCGGCCACCAGTTCACTCACTTTCTTCGTATTCTCATCTACCTTGCCAAATTCATCCACGGTCTTTGAAACCATTTCCATGGAGCCGTTGACCTTTTTGTTGATATCCTCAATCCGTTCGGTCGTATTTTTGGCCGCCTCGGCCGCACGCAGGGCCAGATTTCTCACCTCGTCGGCCACTACTGCAAATCCAGCGCCTGCCTCTCCGGCCCTGGCCGCCTCTACCGCTGCATTGAGCGCCAGAAGATTCGTCTGGAAGGCGATTTCATCGATGATCTTGACAATCTTCTGGGTTTCTTGGGCAGACTCGCTCACCTGGCCTATGGCCGCGGCCATCTTCTGCATGGTATCGGAACAAGACCCCGTGGTCGTTTTGGTTTCCGTTGCCAGGGAATTTGCCTGAGTGGCATTTCCGGCATTCTGTTTGGTCATGGAAGCGATCTCTTCCAGAGAAGAAGACGTCTCCTCGATGGCTGCGGCCTGTTCCGATGCGCCCTCGGCCAGGGCCTGACTGGATGCGGCCACCTGGCCGGATGCAGAGGACACCTGAAGGGCCGCATCCCCGAGTCCCTTGGAAAGTCTGAAGAGCGGCTTTACCAGGGAGTTCACTAGGAGGAGGATGAGAATAGCAGCAAGGACAACCACCAGTGCCCCGATACCGGCATTGGTATAGCCTACATTCCGGACCGGCGCCAGGATCTCTTCAGGCGATGCCCCCACCCCCACGGTCCAACCCAGCTCTTTGTCCGTCTTGAACACTACCAGCTTTTCCACACCCTTGAAGGTGTATAGCATGGTCCCGCTGCCATCAGCCAGCATTTTTCTGCCGAAATCGAATTCGTTCATGTTCAACTTTAAAATGTTTGACTTATCCGGATGGGCGATAACAGTGCCGTCCGCCTGATACAGGTAGGCATAGCCGCTCGTCCCCACCTTCACGGTGTCAATAAATTCCCTGCTGAAGGCGTTCATATGCAAGAACTGCGCCATCTGTTTTTCTTCATTTTAGTGATAATTTCATTACTATAATATCGACAGGTTATGAGTAATTTGGAGGCCGCGATATGGGGGACAGACGGTTCTTCAAATCAGGATCTTGTCCCAGACCTGATACCTTGTCTTGATTTTGAGACAAGGTATCAGGTCAGATGTGGTGAGGTGCTTAGAAATGCCGGGTGATACCGTGTTTCTTGAGACGGACGTAGAGATTGGCCCTGGAAATGCCGGAGATGTTGCAGACTTTCTGGATGTTTCCACCGGTGAGAGAGATCAACTCATGCAGGTAATTCTTTTCCACGGATGCCAGCAGATCACGCAATGGGGGATGGGAAGCCCCCCCGGAAGGGAGGGCCTCCTCTTGAGGTCGTTGTGAAGAGGCCGGCGCAATGGCCTCCCTTGCCAATCGGGAGCGCATATCCAGCGGCAGATGAATGGGATACAGGATGGGTTCTTCGCCGGCCGCCGAAAGAGCGCTTTCCAGCACGTGATTCAGTTCCCGAACATTTCCGGGCCAGGGATAGCTTAAAAGAGCCTCCAGAAACTCGGGCGACATCCCCTTGATGGTCTTTCCAACATTCCTGAAGAATCCGGAGATGAATAAAAGTGCAAGTTCGACGATATCAGTGTTCCGATCTCTCAATACCGGTGAATGTATCACAATGGATTTCAATCGAAACAGTAGATCGCGGCGGAAACCTCCTTCCCGGGCCATTTCGTCAAGGTCCCGGTGGGTCGCGGCAATCAATCTGAAATCACTTGTGATTTCTCGATCGTAACCCACCGGTCGGAATCGCCGCTCCTGGAGCACTCTTAAGAAGGTGCCCTGAATACTCATGGGAAGCTCACCCACTTCATCGAGAAACAGGGTGCCTTTATCCGCCTCCTTGATCAACCCGTTTCTATCTTTATCGGCCCCGGTAAAAGATCCTTTCACATGCCCGAAAAGAGCGCTTTCCACCAGCGATTCGGTCAGTGCAGCACAATCGACGGTCACAAAAGATTTTCCGGCGCGTGGGCTATTTCGGTGAATAGCACGTGCAAAAAGCTCTTTCCCTGTGCCTGTCTCGCCGTTAATGAGCACCGGGGACATGGAAAGGGACGCCCTGGCCACCTGGTCCAGGCATTTCTTGAGAAGGGCGCTGCTCCCCACAATCTCATCCCGCTGAAGCACAAAAGGACTTGTCGAGACCTTCTTACCTTCCCTGTATGCAATGGCCCTGCTGGTGCATAGACTGACCTGGTTTGTGTTAAGGGGCTTGGCAAGATAGTCCCAGGCGCCGCTTTCAACAGCCAGTTGAGCACCCTCCTGACTCCCTTCGCCCGTGATGATGATCACCTCCGGAGAAGATGACAATTCCTTGATCTGCGGAATGGCCTTGAGCCCGTTCCCATCGGGCAATCGAACATCCAGAAATACAAGGTCAAACGCATCTTTGGAAAGGACATGAAGCCCCTCCTGAAGTCCGAGGGCAAATGCCGTCGTATGGCCCAGAGACTCCAGGAGAGCCTCCAGAATCTCACAAATGCTCCGATCGTCATCGATTATCAGAACCTTTGACATCTAAACCCCTTACTGCGCCAACCTCTTAATTCGATAGATCCTGGTTTGCCGTCAACACATCTTCTAATTTCTGAGACAATGTCAACAGGGAAAATGGTTTCTGAATATATCCCTCTGCCCCTGCACATAAAATCTCATGGGCAGGACCATCTATGGAGTAACCGCTGCACACGAGGACCTTCATCTCCGGTCTGGCATCCCGGATCAGGGGATAGATCTGATTCCCCGTCATATCGGGCAGCTTGATATCCATGAGGGCAAGGTCGATGGCGCCATCAAAACTGTTGGCCATGTCAATGGCCTCTTTCCCTGTTGTGGCCTCCAGAACACGGTATCCCAGTCTTTCCAGCACCGTCCGGGTCAGATTCATCACCGGTGGCTCATCTTCTATAACCAGGATCGTCCCCCGGCCCACGTGCAGCCGCTTCCCCGGCTTTTCAATGGTTTCTGGCCGCTCCGTGTCGATGATCCCGGCACTTATTGCGGGCAGATAGATCCGAACCTCCGTTCCTTTCCCCAACTCGGAATCCACTTCGATGATTCCATGGTGATTCGTTACGATACCGTATACAGCAGGCATCCCGAGCCCGCGGCCAAAGAAATGGGTCGTAAAAAACGGTTCAAATATCCTTTGCCGTGTCTCGGTATCCATGCCCTTTCCATCATCCTCAATGGAAAGGCAAACATAGGGACCCGGCTTGAGACCGGGACAGTCCCTTATGAGCGTAGGGTCCACGTCTATGTTTCTCGCAGAAATTCGAATGCGGCCCGGGCCGTCCATTGCTTCGTTTGCATTGGAAAGCAGCGCAGAGAGGACCATCTGCATCTGGGTCCTGTCGGCCTTGATCCGCCTGATATCAAGAGGAAAATCGGTTTCCACACGAATGTCAGGTTTCAGGGTGTGCTCGAGAAGGGGCAGGGTGTCTGCTGCAAAATCAGTCAAGCATAGTGTTGTGACATTATATTTTCCTCCCCTTGCGTAGGCCAGCAATTGACTTGTCAGGTGAGCCATGTGATGGCCCGAGGTCTTCATGGCTCCAAGTTGCGGCAGAATCCTTCCATCTCTGCAATGCTCAACTTCGAGGAGTTCAAGATTACCGATGATGGCTGTCAGGGCGTTATTGAACTGATGGGCAATGCCCCCTGCCAGGGTGGCGATGGCCTCCATTTTACGGGACTGCTGGAGCTGGGATTCCAGTCTGGATCTCTCCATTTCCGCCTTCTTTCGGGGGGAGATGTCCCGGTATATGACAAAGTGTCCGATTCGATGATGGTCGACAATGACCGGGGCGGAGCGGAGGGATACATCGATCAGGGAGCCGTCCTTAGCCATACGAACGGTTTCCACATCCACTATCTCGCCGGACGTGATCCGCCGGCGGTAGGCGTGAGCCTCTTCGAGCCGATCCGGCGGCCCCACCAGGTCGCTGATGTTTTTGCCCAGCGCCTCCTTTTCAGAGTGCCCGAACATCCCGGTAAACCGGGAATTGATCTCGGTAATCCTGCCGGTGTCGTCGAACATGGCGATGGCATCCGGCATATTGTCCACCAGTCCCTCAAAATAGGCCTTTCGGAATTGTGTCTGCTCTTGAGCCCTTTTCCTCTCTTCGATCTCTTTGCCCAGTTGAATGTTGCTGGTGCGCAAGGTTTTCCTCATGCGATTGATTATACGCCCCATCAATGCGAAACAGAATGTCACCAGAGAAAAGGAGAACCAGGTAATAATCTCTTTATCCAGCTCAACAAATTGTGGATGGAATTGGTACAGCAGCCCTATCGCGGCCGCGTAAAGCACGATGGCGTACAGGCTGAGATATAAGAATTCCCTGAAATTCAGTCGCAGGAAACCAAAGAGCATCCCCACGAGGAATAACATGAGGACTACGGAGCGTAATTCGGTGAGAAAGTAGGCGGTCAGCATGACGCAGGTGGCTGTCCATAGTATCTGTACCAATGTAAGGCTCGGATCGGCGAACCGCTTGTTGAGCCCTGTCCTGACCACTGTGAAGATGGAAAAGTGCCCGATCCAGAGGGCCACTGAGAAAAGGACAAACCCGGTGAACGAGAGTCGGAAAAACCCTTGAGAATACATGGCACAGCACATGGCGAGGTGAATGACAGCCATGCTCATGGCCAGGAGCATCCGCCGGATACGCAGGGCCTGGTCAGGATCATCCCTGGGAATAATGGAAAAGGTCATTTTGGTTCCTCCCGGCGACAAAAGTCCTAAGCGGCGACATCAACGCGAACGTCGTCTCATCACACGCATCATATCGGTCTGGAATCTTCTGTTTTCCACTTTGAATTGCATCACTTATCCAACTCAGCCCTGACGGCCCGACCGATCTTGTGGGATAAAAAAGGCTTTTTCACATAGGCCCCGGCCCTCAGCCGCTGGGCCTCTCTCACCCGTTCCGTCTCAGAGAAACCGCTGGCGATAACGGCCTTCTGACCGGGACGGAATCGGATAATCCGTCGATAGGTCTCGAGTCCGTCCATTCCGGGGTCCATGATCATATCCAGAATCAGTAGGTCCACCGGATGGGTTTTCACATATTCAACGGCCTCTTCTCCGCTGGATACGGCCGCCACGGAATAGCCGAGGCCTTTCAGCATTTCCGAAGCGATGTCTCGCTGCTGCTCCACGTCGTCGACAATAAGGATGGACTCCCCTCGCCCCCTGTAATCTTCAGTGGAAAGCGGGGGCTCATCTCTTCCCTTTGTTTTCCGGGTTGCAGGGAAGTAGAGAGAGAAGGTCGTCTCCTCTCCTTCCCTGCTTTCAATGTCAATATACCCATGATGGTCCTTCACCGTACCCCAGACAACGGACATACCCAGACCCGTTCCGCTCCTCCCCATCTTCTTCTTTGTGTAAAAGGGCTCGAAGATCTTCTTGATATCATCCGCAGAAATGCCTACCCCGGGGTCGGTCACCGTAAGCACCACGTAATCGCCCTCCAGTACATCCTCATACCCCCTGACGGGCCGGTCGATGTACCGGTTTTCCGTGGATACCACGATATTGCCTCCGTCGCGAACGGCCTCGGCCGCATTGGAGATCAGGTTCATCACGGTCGTGGACAGATGGACCGGCGATCCGGAGATATTCAGGAGTCCTGTCTCCAGATGGGTCTCCACATCCACGCCCGGGTGAAACGATTTCAGTTTCTCATATTCAGGGCTCTTCAGATACTGCAAGATAACGTCATTCAGATTCACCACCTCACTGACCGCCACCCCCCGCCTTGCCAGGGTCAACAGGTCCTGGACCACTGCAGCGGCCCTTTCCCCTGATCGCTGGATCGTCAGTATCGGTTTTCTCAAGGGACTGTCAGCTGGGATCTGCATCAACAGGAGTTCCGGGTAACTGACCAGGCCGGAAAGGATATTGTTGAGATCATGGGCCACCCCGCCGGCAAGGGTCCCGATGGCCTCCATCTTCTGAGCCCGCTGAAGCTGGGCCTGGAGGCGTTTGGCCTCTGAGATGTCGGTCACAACAACGATATGCCCCCTGGAGGGATCATCGGTTTCCAGAAGACATGATCGAATCATACAGTCAAAGATGGTCCCGTCCTTCCGAACCCAGCGCGTCTCAACCTGGCTGGTCCCGTCTGGAGATCTTCCTGTGTAAAGCTCCCAGCCCACCCTCTCATACTCTTCCTGATCAGGATAAAGGGCCCTGCCCTTCTGTCCCAGCAAATCCGTCAGCCCATAACCGGCCAGGCTGTGCATGGTTTCATTAGCCCAGACCAATTCCCGATCAACCACCAGACCGATCCCGACCGGAGATGCCCTGAGGATCGCCCGCATCCTCTGTTCGTTCTCCTGCAAGGCCTGTTCGGCCTGTTTGCGCTCGTGGATATCCTTGACCCAGACCTGTATCCCGGGTTCATTCTCAAAATCGATGACCCGGGCCGCTATCTCCCCGTAAAACCACGAACCGTCCTTACGACCCAACTTGACAACATAGTGTGACGGCACGTTTTCGCCTCGCATACGGGCCTCTGCCCGTTTCCGGGTGATCTCCTGAGACTCCGGATGGTACACCAGCCAGTGATCCAGCCCCAGCAGTTCACCGTCATCGTAACCCAGCATCTGGTGCAGCCGGCCGTTGGCAAATATGATTTTGGGCCCTTTCTGAACAAAAATGCCGTCAAAGCTCTCCTCCACCAGGATCCGATATCTTTCCTCGCTCTCCCGCAGGGCCTTTTCGGCCAGAATCTTTTGGGTCACGTTCCGGGCCGCCCCCGAAACCCCGACGACCCGGCCCCTGTCGTCCTTGATGGGCGATTCATCAATCTCCAGGAGTACGGGGCGCCCATCCTTTCCACTCAGCTCGATGAGATAGGGTTCCTGCTTCTCACCCGTACGGATCGCCCGTTCCGTGATCTCGATTCCCTTTAAATTGATGGGATTGTCCGTTGCCAGATCGGTCCATTTCACCAGCATCTCTTCCGGTGAATATCCGAGGATTGCTGATGAACCCGGGCTCGCATAGTTCAGGCGGTGCTGTGTATCGTGGATGTAAAAGAACTCGTTACTGTGTTCGATGATGGTCCGAAGCTTGGACTCACTCGCTTTCAAGGACGCCTCGGCCCGCTTGCGTCTTGAGATCTCGGCATGGGCCAGATTGTTCAGGAGGAATATGGCTGCGCCGATGAGAATGCACAATCCGATGATCAGATACGCCGCAGTTTTTAAAAGTGGATTTGCGATGAGGGACGAAATCGCATCCAGGTTGCTGAGATAGACAATTTTCCACCCCGGAAGGTTTTCTATGCCTTGTTCGTACATCTGATAGGGATCGCCCGAGGCATCAACGACCTGATGAGCGCTGTCCAGGATCTTGAACCCACTCCATGCCCAAGGCCCTTTGCCGAACTGCCGTGTCTCGGCGATCTTGCGCTGTCCAAGTTCATCGGTTTTCCACAAGGTCTTCAGCAGAAAGCCCTTTGCATCTGAAATAAAGATGACCCCGTGCGGGTCGGTGATAAAGAGCATTGCCTTACGGGATGCATGGGAAGCCGTTTCCACGCGCAACAGTCGTCTGACGATACTCTCGGCAGAGCCCTTCACAACCACCGCCCCAATGGGAAGATCCGGGTCTTGGCCGTACACGGGATAGCTCACATAGAGCCCGCGCTTCCGGGAAGTCACTCCCATGGCCATGCCGACCCCGCTCCTGCCGCCCATGGCCGCCTGAAAATAGGGTCTGAAGGAGTAATCCTTCCCTACAAAACTATCCGCCTCAAAACGGTTGCTGGAGGCAATGGTCCGGCCGCTATGGTCCATGAGATAGCACACTTCCATTCGGGCCCCCTTTTGAAAATGATCCAGAATGCCGTTTGCGCGGTCCAGGGTTTCATCGTCGGGATCTGTCAGGGCCATCCGGATCTCCCGAAAGTCTGAAAGGACATCCGCAAGTCGCGTATACGCCATGATATGCTGGGATATCAGGTTGTTGGTCGTATGCACATGAGAAATGGCGTCCTGTTTGGCCGCTTCAAAGAAGGCATCTCGAAGAGAATGATAGTAGAAATACCCGCCGGCCGCTGCGGAGAGAAATGCCAGGAGAGACAGAACAAGCAGGATGAATCGAAGCCTCATTCCTTCATCCTCCGGTGGACCCTTGCGCAGTGTGGATCATAAAAAGCCTCCGGATGCTGGAAAGGGGGGTGTTGAATTCATCAGGATTGTTAAGCTCATTGAATTCAGAGTGAATATCGGGGGTTGCCTCGGTTGAAGCACCTTGCACCTTACGCCTGGTACCGGGTGCCCTCCTACACTATAGAAAAACAGGTTAAACTTCAATTTGTTTTCTCGCCCAGGGCCAAGTCAGTCCTGCTGCAGTCTGGTCAGGCCACATTGGGGCCCTTAGGGACTGAATTTCTGTCACAAGAAAGAAATCCGGTCCTCTTTGCGGGCATTTGACTTGGGGTGAGACCTTTGAGGATTCAGGGATTGGGGAACTGGGGAATTTCTGTCACAAAAAAAACAAGAAAACCTTTCCTGTCTCTTTGTGGCGCTGTGGCTTTGTGTGAGAAATTTCTTTTGGGATGGGGTTGTGCCTCGTTAGACTCTCCTGGCCTGATCCTTCATATAATTGCCGAGCGCCTCATGAAGGGTCTCTCCAGCGAGATGGGCGCAGTGTTCATCCTCTTTGGGGAGGCCCCCGAGTCTCTTCAGGATGGCCTCGCCGGTCACCTCCAGGAGTTCGTCCGGCGTTTTTCCGCGGGCCATCTCAGCCGCAAACGATCCGCACACGGCACTCGATCCGCAGCCGTCCGTTTGAAACGATGCCTCTGTCACCTTCCCGTCTTCGAATTTCAAAAAGATCTCCATGGTGTCCTGACAGGGTCCAGTGACACGGGCATATCCATCGGGGTGATCGATCTTCCCCATATACATCGGGTGAAGCCATCGATCGAACGCCGCGGCGCCGTAAGCCTGTTTTGTCTCTTCAAAAATCTGCGCCTGTAAATTACGGGCAAAATTGTCAAAATCATCACTCATGGCAGTCCCTCATTTGTAACTTCTCAATAAGTTCGGGTGGAGTTTTTATCCGTCAGGACCTCATAAAAGGCGTACGCCCAAAATCCAATATGGAATATTAAGCGCTTTTCAGTAAATTTTAAGTATAGCAGTATGTTGCCTACCCGAGCGCATTGAAAAGTTACCCTTATTTCAATGAATCATTCCCTGTACTGCCCATATCGTCCTCCCTGGGCCGACAACCGGGCATCAAGTATCTAGGCTGCGAAAGGGTTCCATCCATGTAGGCACTCACCACCTCGCTTGCAGCGCCACAGACCCACGGGATCACACGAATCCCGGATGCGACGAGAATTCCCTGGAGATAGCGTGAAATCGCCCCGCAGATCAGGACCTCGACGCCCAGGACCTGAATGCGTGAGCATTTTCGAGAGCAGGTCTGTTCGTCCAGCAGCACCTCAAAGCGGGATCTCTCGCCGGTCTCCTCCGCATCAAGGACCAATAATCTGGAGGCGGTATCAAAGACCGGAGAGACCCTCCCTTCCCAGACCGAAACAGCAATTTTCATGGAGAACCCTTCTCCTGTCTATGTTTTCTCTGGGTCCTTGATCCGGGATTGGAGACCCTCCACCTGGGCCTGCAACGCCCTTATCTGGTCCTTTAAGGATGCGACCTCCTGATCTTGAGACACGGAACCGGCTCCGCCCATCCCGGCGCCCATGGACATTCCCTGCCCCGCACTCATTCTGCGGCCCATGCCGCCGCCGCGGCCCATGCCCCCGCCCATGCCGCCGCCACCCATGCCATAATGGTCTGCCACATTGGCTTGACTCGTCGTCTTCAGTCTTCCCGCCTTGAAATCCTCAACTGCATCCCTGACACTGCCGGATTGACCGACAATGACCTCAACGCCGGCCGCGGAAAGGGTCCTTACCGCATTTGGGCCGCAGTTACCGGTGATGGCCACCTTGGCGCCCTTGGACGCGACCAGTTGGGCAGACTGGATCCCTGCACCGCCGCCAAGGGCCAGGTTTGCATTATCCAAGACCTCAAAGTCCATGGTGTCCGTATCCACGATGATGAAGTACGCGCACCTCCCAAAACGAGGATCGATCTGTGAGTTTAGATCCTTTCCGGTTGAACTGACAACTACTTTCATCCACATCCCTCCTGCAGGAAATTGATTTGTTTGATCGCTGAGAAAAAAACGACAGGCCCCATCAATTGGTCAGGCCCCGCGAATCCGTCCAAGACATGTTCACTGTATTAGCATCTTTCATGCCAGTGTATTCAAAATCCAATGCTTGGGATATGTTGCTGATATATATGGTAAAAAATATAATCCCAAGCGCAACCGTAAAGGCGTCGCGGGTTTCTCTGTTTCGCTATCGCAGTCGCAGTGGGGAAATTGCATTGCAAAACCGCAAGCCTGGATTGCAGTTTATGGGTCCGGATGGATTTTTATTTTCGGTTGTAGGCGTGAAAAAGGTGAAGAAGAAGTACCGCAGGTAGGGTTAAATAGTGACTGAACGAAAATCACGCCTTGGCGTGATTCAGCCACAATTGCGAATTGAGGAATTGCGAATTCCGAATTGATGGAATAGAGTTGAAATTAATAAAACCAAGTTTTCAATTCCACCCTTTTTGGATTTCCGGGTTTTCGTTCAGACACTAAATACGCAAACAGGGGCTGGCAGTAAACCCAGCCCCTGCGTGTTTGAGATGCAATCTGGATGGACCCGCTCTGGTTCACTGAAATATACAGAGCGCTGGTGGGTCCGTATTTCAAGGACATCCCGGTTCCGCCACAGTGCAATGGGGAACATTGCAGAAAGAGCGGGAACCGTTCACGCCCTGCCGCAGCAACTCCCTGGGCCCGCGCACGTAGACGGAGGGCCCTCACTTCCGCAGCATCTATCCGCCGGATCGGAGGGGAATCTCCCTGTGGGGCTGACAGCGGCATGTGCGGACAAGAGCTTCTTGAGGTTCCGGCCCCCGCAATTCCCGCACACCACCAGGTCCGTCTCGTGACTGGACATCAGGATCTCGGTTCGCTGTCCGCAATCAAGACACTCAAATTCATAGATAGGCATGATTTCTCCTCTTTACCACTGCCCCTCCACATTTGCCGCATCGGCCAGGGGCATTTTTCCATCGAGATATGCCCGGACAGCCTCCCTGATCGTGCCTTGGGCGTCATTGGCCACCTTGATTTTAGCCGCCTCCATCGCCTTGAAGGCATTAGGGCCGCAAAAGCCTGTGAGCAAGACATCGGCCCCCTTGTTGCTGACGGCCACGGCCGCCTGAATGCCGGCCCCTTTTAAGGCGTTCACATTTTCCTTGTTGTCCAAGACCTCAAATTCGAACGTCTCTGAATCCACAATAATGATGTAGGCGGCCCTTCCAAATCGCGGATCCACCTCTGAATCGATGTCTGTTCCTGTTGACGTTACAGCAATTTTCATGGCATTCTTTCCTATTCAGTGCCTGAACGAAAACCCCCGTTCAGGCACAATTGCGAATTGAGGAATTGCGAATTCCGAATTGATGGAATAGAGTTGGAATTAATAAAACCAGTTTTCAATTCTTGAATATTCAATAGTGCCTAAACGGGGTTTTGGTTCAGGCACTGCTATTTATCTCCGATGGCCCTCTTTTTCATCTGCTGCCCTCGGTACTCTTCCAGCGTTTTCTGCAGGGTTTTAAGGGCCAGGCGGGCGCAATGGACTTTTTGATCAGGCATTTTTTCGAGTTCACGGTACAAGGCGTCCAAATCAATATCCGCCGCCTCTTCCAAAGACTTTCCCTTTGCGAGGCTTACCAGGGCACAACCGGAGGCCACGGCTCCCGGGCAGCCAAGCACCTGAATCTTGGCATCATTTATCTTATCGCCGTCTACTTTCAGAGAAATTTTCATGGTGTCTCCACAGGGGCCCGTGAGATCCGTTATCTGATCCGCATCCTCAATAACACCAAAATTTTCCTTGGCCTGAAAGTACTTGATGGCCTTATCCGCATATCCCGATTCAGAGAGCATTTTATAAACATCATCCGGCTTCTGTTTATCCATCGAAAAAAACCTCTTATTGCCTAAGTGCTGGGTGTTGAGCTTAATGGACTGCGCCGCCGCCCCCTCCGCAGACCTCATTATCGCTGATCATGGGGAGCTTTCCATTTATTAGATCCTCCACCACCGGCCGGATCTGAGGCCTGACCGCATCATGATAGACATCCACCCCGACCTGCCTGAATCCCATCAGAGGCCGCATACCAATCCCTCCAACAATCAGGGCATTGACATTGTGACCGGCCAGCAGGTTTACCGGCACCATGCAGCCGCCCTGAACATGACTCTCATTAGGGATGGTCGTCACCTGGGTGATTTTACCATCCTCCACATCCACAAACGTGAACACATCACAGTGGCCGAAATGTCCGGACCGTTCGCCGTCCAGACCTCCCGGCGCCACACTCGGTATGGCTATTCTTCCTTTTTGCATCTGAAACCTCCTCAAAGTTGAATAATTCACGACCTCATCAGTCGTTTCTTTCGCATCGGATAAGTTAGAAATTATCCGCATCCATGTCAAGCATCATTTTAGCCAGGCATGGGCATGGATGGAAAAATGCACAACCGCTGAACCCACTTACCTTGCCCGTTCAGCCAATCGTAACCATCGGATTCCCCGACAGCATGACTTCTCATCCCTGCAACCCAGCGCCCTTGAAACAGCAGGACTGCAACGGCCGTATACTACGCCCCCCTGGGAGGTATTTCAACTTTCAGGCGCTTCATTCTGCGCCAGAGGGTGGTGGTATGAATTCCCATTTCATCGGCAGTGGCCGATCGATTCCAGTTGTTCCTTCTGAGTGCCTCATATACAAAGTCATGTTCCATTTCCGCCCAGGAAGCTTCTTTTCGGACAGTCGGCCCTGAAGCCGATACAGGGCTGCCCTTCAGGTCCTGTTGGAAATTATCGGGGAGATGCTCAACCCCGATCAGAAGGTCTTTGCAGACAACCGTTGCGTATTCGATAATATTTTCCAGCTCGCGGATATTCCCAGGGAAACCGTGAGACATCAGCAGGGGAAGCACATCCGGCGACAGGCCCTGGATCTCCCTGCCGTTGAGTCGATTGAACTTGCGGATAAAATGATCTATCAGCAGCGGGATGTCCTCCTTTCGTTCTCTCAGGGGGGGGAGGACCAGCTTGACCACATTGATGCGGTAGTATAAGTCCTGTCTGAAAGTGCCGTCGCTCACCAGTTTTTCCAGATCCTGGTTTGTTGCCGCAACAATCCGTACATCGGCCTTAACCGATTGGGTGCTGCCGAGGGGTTCATACACCTTGTCCTGCAATACCCTGAGCAGCCGAACCTGAAGGGCCGGGGAAATGTCGCCGATTTCGTCCAAGAAAATCGTCCCGCCTTCGGCCAGGGCCAGACGGCCCGGCTTATCCTTTTTGGCATCAGTAAAAGCGCCGGCCTTGTATCCGAAGAGTTCCGATTCGAGGAGGTTATCCGGCAGGGCCCCGCAATTGATGGTTATCAAGGGGGCCTCCTCTCTCGTGCTGAGAGAATGAATGGCCTTTGCAAACAGCTCTTTGCCCGTGCCGCTCTCACCCACGAGGAGGACGGTCGCACTGCTTTCTGAAACCTGTTCCATAAGGTTAAAAAGCCGCCGCATCTCACTGTTTTTGCTGATTATGTCAAGAAATGAATGTCGGTCCTTCAGCTCTTTTCTAAGTTCCTCCACCACGCTCAGGTCCCTGAAGGTCTCCACCCCTCCCACGACCTGTCCGGTATCGCTTTTTAAAAGGGCCGTGGAAATGCTGATGGGGATCCGGTCGCCTTGAGAGTTGATGATAAAAACCGCCTGGTTGACAATCGGCTTCCCCGTTTTCATGGTCTGACGAAGGGCACAACGGTTCTCGCAGATACTTGCCCTGAACACATCCCAGCAGTGTCTGCCCACCGCCTCGCACCTCCTGATCCCGGTAATCTTTTCAGCCGCTCGATTAAAAGAGGTAATCTTCCAATCAGCGTCTACCGTAAAGACACCTTCAGCAATGCTGTCCAGAATAATATGGGTCCGATCCTTTTCTACCCCTTCCATCAAAAGTTCCCCTCAATCTGATAAGACATCCCTCTTCCCGCGTTTGTTCTCTTGGCGGATTATCTCTGAATTGGGCTACATTGCGTTGAGAGACCCTGGTTCACAAATACCCTCATCATCTCAACTTCATATTATAAGCACAATCTTGTCTCTATCAACCAATGTATCTGATTACGCTTGATTAAGACACCGCATTTCCGGTAAACTCGTATCTCATGGATACTGTATGCTGGGTCCTGGATACTGGACACTGGATGCTGGATGCTGGTTTATTGGGCTCGTTGGGCTTGTTGAGTTCATTGGGTTTATCGGGTTGAGCGACCCTATGCCCCATGCGCTAACCGGGAGACCCCTTGCCCGATAACCGATAACTGATAACCCCTTTCAGCTTTGAGCTTCGAGCTTAGGCTCTTTGTCTGTAACTTCTCTGCAATGTGCGAAGAAGTTTGCCCGTGGGGGTCTCTGCCTCCCGCCCAGGAGGCGGGACAAAAACCGAATACAGCTCTTGGGGACGGCAGCAGGGCTTTACAATACAGTCTGTTCCAGCCCCAAGGACTGCCTTTTATGGGACGGTATGTCCTTGCTGCCTTTCCGTAAACATTATCCGGAGCCCGGGGGCGGCCGCCGAACGATACGACCGCATTTTATTGCAGCTCTTGGGCAGAGACCCCCACGGGCGTCCATAGGTGAAACCTGTTTGGTTGAGGCAGTCAGGCCGCCTTAGGTACTTTTTGGGAGGGACTGATGATCATCGGTTTGCCCAGGGAGGTAAAAGACAACGAGAACAGGGTAGCCATTACGCCGGGCGGTGTCCGGCACCTGGTGGATTCAGGGCACGACCTCCTGGTCCAGACCGGCGCCGGTGAGGGGAGCGGTTTTTCCGATGAGGAGTATCTCCAGGGGGGCGCACGGATAGTTGCGCAAGCCGGTGAGGCGTGGACCGCTGACATTGTCGTCAAGGTCAAAGAACCCCAGTCTTCCGAATACCCCCTGATGCAACAGGGCCTGACCCTATTTACCTACCTCCATTTGGCCGCAGAAAAGGCCCTCGCCCTCGAGATGATGACGCGCGGAGTGACCGGCATCGCCTATGAGACCGTGGAGACGGCCGATGGGAGACTTCCTCTCCTTACCCCGATGAGCGAGGTGGCCGGGCGTATGTCGGTCCAGCTGGGGGCCCAGTACCTGGAAAAAAACAACGGCGGCCGGGGAAAGCTCCTGTCGGGAGTACCCGGGGTCCGTCCCGCGAATGTGACTATCCTGGGCGCCGGCGTGGTGGGGACCAATGCCGCCCAGATTGCCCTCGGCATGGGCGCCAGCGTGATCGTCATCGATATTGACGCGGATCGTCTCCGCTATCTGGATCAGGTCCTGCACGGCCGGCTCACCACCCTGTGCGCCAATCCTTACAACATCGCCGAGGCGGTTAAACGGTCGGATCTCCTCATCGGCGCGGTCCTGGTAAAGGGTGCAAAGGCGCCGCGCCTGGTGACGAGGGATATGATTCGGAGGATGGCGCCGGGGAGCGTCGTTCTGGATGTGGCCGTAGATCAGGGCGGGTGCTGCGAGACGATCCGCCCGACCCGGCATTCGGATCCGGTCTATGTATTGGACGGCGTTATTCACTATGGGGTCACCAACATCCCGGGAGCTGTCCCCCGGACCAGTACCCATGCCCTGTCGAATGCCACCCTCCCCTACTTGACGCAACTGGCAAGAGAAGGGGTCTCCCAGGCCATAAAGAATACCCCTGCACTGGCCAAAGGGATCAATGTGTATAGGGGAAAGGTGACTTACCAGGCAGTGGCAGAGGCCCTCGGTCTTGAATATACCCCTCTGACATCCATTTGGTAGGGTGGTCCCGCCCTTGGGCGGGAGAAAGAGACCCCCACGCGCGCTCAAAAATTGCCGGGATTTGCACCCATACCTTTTGGGTTGCGGCGGTTAGGCCGCCTTAAAGTCTTTGTCTGTAACTTCTCTGCAACGTGCGAAGAAGTCTGCCCGTGGGCGTCCAGAACGCTTCCGGGACTTGGGTGAAAACTTTTGGGTTGCGGCGGTTAGGCCGCCTTGGGAACTTCAGTGCAGGCACTTTAATCACCTGCCGAATCTTGCCGGTGAGTAGAGCCTCGCATCCACCAGGTCGGTGCGCCCGTCTACCATGAGGTCCGCTGCGATCCGTCCGACGGCCGGACTGGTCTCGATCCCGGCCCCTCCCTGGCCGGCAAGCCAGAAAAACCCCTTCACATCCGTATCCTCTCCCACCACCATGACCTGGTCCGGCGCAAAGGTCCTGAGTCCGGCCCATTTATGGACAATGGATCTGGGAACCAGTCGCGGGGTGATCTCCTCAAGCCGCTCCATTGTTCGCGCCACCCCCATTTCATCCGGCCGTACATCGCACGCGGGCATGGGGTCCTGGTCCATGGGGCTGGCCATGAGACCGGCCGACTCGGGGGAAAAATAGAGGTCGTGGCTCAAATCCGCCACCAGGGGCCATTGTCGGACGACCAACCCCTCCGGGGGCTTGAAGGTGACGATGGTGCGGCGATGGGGCGTCAGTTGCACCGGGGAGGGGCCGATCAACTCCCTGATCTGTCCGGCCCAGGCCCCTGCCGCATTGATGACCCATCGGGATCGATAGGTGCCGGAACTCGTCCTGACGCCGACGCACCTTCCCCGCTCCACCATGATGTCTGAGACCTCTTCATTGCACAGGAGCCGGGCCCCCCTGGCCCGGGCCTGTTTAAGATAACCCCACAGCAATTCGTTGACATCGATGCGTCCGTCTTGGGGTAGAAGCAGTGCACCGTCGAAATTCTCGGGAGACACCACCGGCATCCTCTTGACGGTCTCTTCCCGGTCCAGCACATCCACGGCAACGCCCCATCGCTTCAGGTCCGGGATCATCTGCGCGACATGTTGCCACAGGGGCGCCTGAAACAGGATGAGGATCCCGGACTGCTGAAGCAGGGGATTCTCGGAAAATCCCGCAGGCGGATTGCGCAGGAATCGCGCCCCCAGAAGCTTCAACTGGAGGATGGGCCGCACCATGTCGAATTCCACCAGTACCGCCGCCGAGCGTCCGGTGGCGTGATAGCCGGGCTGGGTCTCCCGCTCGAGGATCAGGATATCCGTCATCCCCCGCTGAGACAGAAAATAGGCTACAGAAGCCCCCGCAATCCCGCACCCGATAATAACGGCCTCGAAGCCGGACGTTTCGACCCTGCAATGATCTTCCTTAACGGCCACAGAAACCTTCCCCATGGGGGGTTATTCAACCCAGTTGAGAGTCCTTTCAACAGCCTTTTTCCACCCCCGGTATCCCTTTTCTCTCTCCTTCTCGGCCATGCCCGGCTGCCAGGTCTTATCCGCACTCCAGTTCTTATGCAGTTCCTCGATCCCTGACCAGAAACCCACAGCCAGTCCGGCTGCATAGGCGGCCCCCAATGCAGTGGTCTCCGCCACCTTGGGCCGGATGACCGGTACGGCAAGGGTGTCTGCCTGAAACTGCATCAGAAGATCGTTGTAGACCATGCCGCCGTCTACCTTGAGATGGGCCAGGCGCACTCCGGAATCTTTATTCATGGCCTCAACGATATCCCGGGTCTGAAAGGCGCAGGCCTCTAACACCGCCCGGGCGATGTGACTCTTGTTGGCGTATCGGGTCAACCCGACCATGACCCCGCGGGCGTCGGACCGCCAGTAGGGGGCAAAGAGTCCGGAAAATGCCGGTACGATGTAAACACCGCCGCTGTCCTCGACTTCAGAGGCCAAATCTTCCACCTCAGGGGCCTCGGAAATCATCCCTAAATTGTCCCTCAGCCACTGGACCAGGGCCCCGGCAATGGCGATGGATCCTTCAAGGGCATAGACCGGCCTTTGACCTCTCATCTGATATGCCAAGGTGGTAATCAACCCATGTTTGGACGGCATAGGAGTGGTTCCGGTATTGAGGAGAAGAAAACATCCGGTGCCGTATGTATTCTTGGCCTGACCCATTTCAAAACAGTGCTGACCCACAAGCGCTGCCTGCTGATCCCCCAGCGCGCCGCACACGGGAATCCGGGCCCCCACCGGGCCATCGGTTGAGGTCATGCCCCAAATATCCGTATCAATGGAAGGGACGATTTCAGGGAGGATCTCTCTTGGGATCCCCAGTGCCCCCAATATGTCGTTGTCCCACGTGAGAGACCGCAGGTCCATGAGCAAGGTTCGGCTCGCATTGGTTACATCGGTCACATGGCGTCCTTCTTCAGGTCCGCCCGTAAGCCACCATATGACCCACGTCTCCATGGTTCCGAAGCAGACATCCCCTTTCTTGGCAGCAGACCTGGCATCGGGATTGTTCTCGAGGATCCATCTGATTTTGGGGCCGGAGAAATAGGTTGCAATGGGGAGACCGGTCTTGTCCCTAAACCCGTCTATTCCTCTCTCCCGGATAAGATCATTGCAGATCCCGTCTGTCCGCGTACACTGCCAGACAACGGCATTACCATAGGGCTCTCCGGTATGCCTGTTCCAGAGCGCAGTGGTCTCACGTTGATTGGTTATCCCGATAGCGGCCAAATCAGAACCCCGAATCCCTGTCTTGGACAGTGCGCCCCGAATAACATCCTGCGTGTTTCGCCATATTTCAGAAGGGTCGTGCTCCACCCACCCGGGCCTGGCAAAAATCTGTTTATGCTCTTTCTGATCCAGACCCGCTATCCGGCCCGCGTGATCGAAAATAATGAAGCGGGTACTGGTGGTTCCCTGGTCCACTGCGCCTATATAGCCAGCCATGTCACTCCTCCAGAGTCTTCGCGCAAGCGCGGCCTAATCAGTTGACCAACTGATTTTATCAAGAAACTGCTGAATTTGTCTTTCGCACAAAATTTTACCAAAATCAATCGGCTTTCTATCTTTTTGTCCTCCTCTTCCGTTGTGCCATGGCAAGGGCCCCGTCGGATTCCACCTGGCCGGGGTGATGGTGACGAGATCTGAGGATGCCATAACACACGAAAAAAGGGCCGGCCTTGACGGCCGGCCCTGATACCACCTGCTTGCTGAAAGGGTCTTCCCCCTCGGGTTATTTCACCTTTCCCTCACGCCACGCCTGAATGAGCTGGTCGTAGTCAATGGTTTGACCTTGCGGCTTCTCATTGGCGAGCTTGGCCTTGGGCGATCCGGGCTTATTCAGCCATTCCTTCGGGTCCCCGCATGGATTGAGCTTCGGACCGCATTCCTTCTGGACGCCGGCCCGCTCGATCCGCTGCATGACCTTATCCATCTCCTGAGCCAGGTTGTCCATGGCCCTGTCAACGGTTACCTCGCCTGAGACCGCCTCGCCGATATTCTGCCACCACAGCTGCGCCAGCTTGGGATAATCGGGCACGTTGGTCCCGGTGGGGGTCCACGCCACACGCGCCGGGCTGCGATAAAATTCTACCAGACCACCCAGCTTCGGTGCACGGTCAGTAAAGGACTGGTGCCGGATATCGCTGTCGCGAATCGGCGTCAAGCCCACATGGGCCTTCTTCAGCGACGTGGTCTTGGCCACACAGAATTGGGCAAAAAGCCATGCGGCTTTCCGCCTATCCAGGGGTGTGCTCTTCATGAATGTCCAGGATCCGCAGTCCTGATACCCCAACTTCATCCCCTCTTCCCAGTAGGGGCCATGTGGAGAAGGGGCCATACGCCATTTGGGTGTCCCATCCTCGTTGACCGTCGGTCCGGGAGCCACCATAGTGGGCAGAAATGCCGTGTACCAGAAAATCTGCTGAGCCACATTCCCTCCGGCTAAGAAGGGTAGGTAGGTATAGAAATCCATTCCCAAGCAGCCGGGAGGCGCATATTTCCGAAGCCACTCCATGTACTTGCGAAGGGCGTACTTGGCTGCAGGGCTGTTGGCGGCGCCGCCCCGACAAACGCTGGCACCCACCGGCTGGCAGTTTTCAACCCTGATGCCCCACTCATCCACCGGCTTGCCGTTGGGCAGTCCTTTATCGCCGCAACCGGCCATCGAGAGCCAGGCATCCGTAAAACGCCAACCCAGATCCGGGGCCTTTTTACCGTAGTCATTGTGGCCGTAAACGGCTTTCCCATCGATTTCCTTGATATGCTCGGTAAAGAACTCAGCAATGTCTTCGTATGCAGACCAATTGACCGGGACGCCCAGTTCATAGCCGTAGATCTCCTTGAATTTTTTCTTGAAATCAGGGCGCGTAAACCAGTCATACCGGAACCAGTAGAGGTTGGCGAACTGCTGATCGGGAAGTTGATAAAGTTTTCCATCCGGACCGGTGGTAAAGGATTTTCCCATGAAATCGTCAATGTCCAGGGTCGGCAGGGTCACATCCTTTCCCTCGCCTTCCATGAAATCGCTCAGAGGAACCACGAACCCGTAGCGCATGTGCGTGCCGATGAGATCCGAATCGTTCACCCATGCGTCATAGATGTTCTTTCCCGAGGCCCACTGGGTCTGAAGCTTTTCGATCACGTCCCCTTCCTGGATTAAATCAAAGGAAACTTTGATTCCGGTAATCTCTTCAAAGGCCTGTGCGAGGACCTTGGCTTCATATTCATGGGTAGCGATGGTCTCTGAGACGACCTTAATATTCATGCCCTTAAAGGGCTCGGCCGCCTTGATGAACCATTCCATCTCTTTCATCTGCTGCTCTTTGGTCAGCGTGGATGGTTGGAATTCATTGTCGATCCATTTCTTGGCTGCGTCCGTCTGCGGTGACGACCAGCAGGGAACGCCTGAAAAAACAAACGCCAAGGCGATGATCCCGCAAAAAAATAGTCTCTTCTTGCTCATTGGGTTGCCTCCTCTCAAAGCTTTTTAATTAACCGCACGCGCCTTGCCGATGATAGGACTGCGTCGAAGAAAAAAATCGGCAAAGCAGACCAGAGCCCCTATTCGGTGGGCCCCTATTTTTTTCTGGTCGTCACCACCCCCTTTCCAAATTTCAAGACAATTTGGGTTATTCCACATACGATCTCGAAGTTAGCACCTCTGTTCACGTAACTTCTTCCTAATGATTTATCAGCAAATCGTCTCACGTCTGGACCTGGAGACTGAAATGGGCTATCCCCATACCATCACCACAACCATCCAGCACACGACAACAATGAGCAAGATCCAAAGGGCAAAACTGGTCAAGCCAATCCATGCAAAAAAAATAAAAACACTGGTTAAGACCCCTATGAAGAACCGATCCCCCGGTGTGGTGGGTATCGGCAGAAAACCGCGGCGTTCCATGGAGGGAGATACGGTCTGCCACACGGTCATGGCAATCACAATTCCAATAATAGTGGTGATGAAAATGGCGGTGGGTACGGTCCATTCCATCCATTCCAGTGTCAGCTTCATGGTAGTTCCTTTTTATACCCGGCCCAGGGCGAAACCCTTGGCCATATGATTGCGTACAAACCAGATCACCATGGCGCCCGGTACAATGGTCAGAATCCCGGCTGCGGCCAACAGCCCATAATCAAGGCCCGTGGCGCTGATGGTTCGGGTCATGATGGCGGAGATCGGTTTGGCTTCAGTGACTGTCAGGGTCCTTGCCAGCAGCAGTTCCACCCAACTGAACATAAAACAGAAAAAGGCCGTGACGCCCACACCGGCCCGGATCAGAGGAATAAATATGGTGACAAAGAAGCGAGGGAAGCTGTACCCGTCGATAAAGGCGGTTTCATCAATCTCACGGGGGACCCCGGACATAAAACCTTCCAATATCCATACTGCCAAAGGCACATTGAACAGGCAATGGGCCAGGGCCACTGCAATGTGGGTATCCATGAGGCCCACCGTGGAATACAACTGGAAAAAGGGGAGCGCGAAAACAGCCGCGGGCGCCATCCGGTTGGTGAGCAGCCAGAAAAACATCTGCTTGTCGCCTACAAACTGGTACCGCGAAAAGGCGTAGGCCGCGGGCAGGGCCACGAACAGAGAGATGACAGTATTCAGTGCCACGTAGATCATGGAATTGACGTATCCCATGTACCAGGATGAATCCGTAAATATCTTCATGTAATTCATGAATGTGATGTCCTTGGGGTACAACGCAAAAGACGCAAGGATGTCGGCGTTGGACCGGAGGGACATGTTGAGCATCCAGTAGATGGGAATCAGCAACAGGAAAAAGTATATGGCAAGACCGACGATTTTTTTCTTTCCTTTCATACTTTATCTCCTCTTCCGACTCGCTGAAGGGCCTGGTAAAAGATAAAACTGAACAGGAGAACGATGACGAAATAGATGAGGGAAAAGGCCCCGCCCGGCCCCAGATCGAACTGCAGCAGGGCGATCTTGACCAGATAGATGGAAAGGAACGTGGTGGAATTGCCGGGGCCTCCTCCGGTGAGCACAAACGGTTCCGCATAAATCAAGAAACTGTCCATGAATCGCAGGAGAAAAGCGATGGTGAGTACGCCGCGCATCTTGGGCAACTGGATGTAGAGAAAGGTAGACCAGGCCGATGCCCCGTCGATCCGGGCGGCCTGATAATAGGCCTCGGGAATGGCGCGTAGTCCGGCATAGGCCAGCAGGGCCACCAGGGGAGTCCAATGCCAGACCTCCATGAGCATCAGGGTCACCCAGGCGTCCAAAGGCCTCGCCGTGTGGTCGAACGGAATGCCCAGAAGGTTGTTCATCCCCGCGCCGAACAGCCCGATATCGGGCCGGGTAAAGATGATCCAGATGGTTCCGATGGTATTCCATGGAATCAGCAGCGGCAGCGCAATGGTCACCAGACAGGCGGGGACCCCCCATCCCTTTTTGGGCATGGCCAGGGCGATGAGGATGCCCAGGGGCATTTCGATCAACAGCACGAGCCCGGAGAACATGAACTGACGCCAAAGCGCTTCATGCAGGCGATAGTCGCCCAACATCTCTTCGTACCATTCGGTTCCGACGAAGATGCTCTGTCCCGGTGCGAGAATGTCCTGGACCGAATAGTTGATCACGGTCATCAGGGGAATGATGGCACTGAACGCGACAATGACAAAAACCGGCATCACCAGCAACCAGGCCTTGTTATCGGGCCATTTTTCCATGACAATACCCTTTGGAATTGAAGATTGAGGATTGAAAAATGTACCCACGCTCTCTAATAGGAGAGGGCTCTCTATTTAGGGCTGTATTTCATCGTTTTGGGTTTTGCTGTTTGAATTTGTTCTGGATTTCCGATCTCCGTATTCGCACGTTCCCTGAACGGGTCTATTTGTTCGGGCACTATTTAACCCGCCAGCCGTCGGCGAACAAACGGGTCCATTGCGGCGGAAAAGAAAGCCAGGCCCGTCTCTCGGGAACATGCTGGTCTTCAGACAGATTGGCCTTTAATGTCCTCCCCGCCAGTCTGAGGGTCATGATCCTGTAGCTCCCCAGGTCTTCAACCATCCTGACCGAGGCCTCCACCCGGTTGTCACCGGGTTCGCCATGGACCTCCAGGTACATGGGCCGAATCCCCAGTTCCAGCTTTCCTTTGGCCTCAAGTCCTTTTGCCGCGGTTTCCTCAGCCAGGGGAATGTCGGCCCCATCCACGTGGGCCACATTTCCATCGATGACGCAATCCAGGAAGTTCATCCCCGGACTCCCGATGAAATAGCCCACAAAACGATGTTCGGGATTTTCAAAAAGGTCTTGAGGCGTTCCGATCTGCACAATTTCACCTTCGTACATTACCGCCACCTGATCGGCAAAGGTCAGGGCCTCCACCTGGTCATGGGTCACATAGATGAAGGTCAGCTTCAGCTTTTCGTGGATCTCTTTGAGCTTGCGCCGCAGGTGCCACTTGAGCTGTGGATCAATCACGGTCAGGGGCTCGTCAAAGAGGATGGCCGCCACGTCGCTTCGGACCAGCCCGCGACCCAATGAGATTTTCTGCTTGGCATCGGCTGCCAGTCCCGCGGCCCGCTTGCCCAGGAAAGAGGTCAGTTCAAGAATCTCAGCGATTTCCAGGACCCGCTCCTTTACCAGGGATTCATCGATCCCTCGATTGCGCAAGGGAAATGCCAGATTATTGTAAACCGACATGGTGTCGTAGAGCACCGGGAACTGAAAGACCTGGGCGATGTTCCGTTTTTCAGGCGGCAATTTGGTGACGTCCCTTCCATCGTAAAGGACCCGACCCCTGCTGGGGGTCAGCAGACCGGAAACAATGTTGAGCAAGGTCGTTTTCCCGCAGCCCGAGGGACCCAACAAGGCGCATGCGGACCCGTCCTCCCATACATTGTGGATCCGCTTCAGCGCATAATCGGAATCCTTTCCGGGTCTGGCAAGATAGCTGTGCGCAACTTCACTCAACTCGATGCGAGCCATAACACTCCCCTACATCAGTCGGTCTTTGACGCCTCTCGTGGGGGCGACGCAACCAGTGCCCCTGATGGGTCGTATACAAAAAAGGAGGATGGGCTGACATATATGGTTATTTCAACGCCGATCCGGACCGGCCGAACGCCTCTTTCCAGAACCACCAACTGGAAACCATCGTGAGTCGCATGGATAAAAGTTTCCGACCCATTGATCTCCGCCAGTCCCACTCTTGCGGGAATTTCCACATCTTCTTTGCCTGTTCTGGACAAAAAAAGGTGATTGGCGCGGACGCCGAATACATAGTCCCCGTCAGTCAGGGATTTCATATGGTTATTGAGCGGCAATTCAATATATTGCCCCATCCGGGCAACGCCCCCATGGACCCTGCCGGTGAGGAAATTGATCGGAGGATCGCTGAAGACTTCGGCCACTTTGGTTGTGGCGGGGTGATGATACACTTCCGGAGTCGGACCGGTCTGCAGGACCCGGCCCTCGTCAATAACCACGACATTGCCGCCCAACATCAGGGCCTCGGTCGGTTCCGTTGTTGTGTAAACCACAATGGCCTGACGCGCTTCAAAAATATCCTGCAACTCAGCCCGCAGCTCCTCGCGCAGCTTGTAGTCCAGATTCACCAGGGGCTCATCCAGCAGGAGAAGATCCGTCTCCTTGACCAGGGCCCGGGCAATGGCCACGCGCTGCTGCTGTCCGCCTGAAAGCTCGCTGGGTAGCCGATCCAGGAACCCTTCCAGATGGAGCATTTCCGCTGTAGTGCGCACTCGTTTGTCGATTTCTGAATTGGGGACCTTGGCGATTTTCAGAGGCGATGCGATGTTGTTAAAGACGGTGAGAGAGGGATAATTAATGAACTGCTGATACACCATGGCAATCCTGCGCTTTCGGACAGACCTGCCCGTAACGTCTTGCCCGTTTACCAAAACCCGTCCGCATGTAGGCCGGTCCAGCCCGGCCATCAGGCGGAGAAGGGAGGTCTTGCCGGAAAGCGTGCGGCCAAGGAGGACATTCCGAGATCCCGCCTCAAACTCCAGGCTTACCGCGTCGATATGCGTTTCGCGGCCCACCTTCTTACCTATGGATTCCAATCTCAAGGACATAGGAACGTCATCCATACGGCTGCTTTACGTCTGTTGATGGATTTTCAAAGCCTGATCCAAATAATTCGACCGGTGCGGTCTGCATATGGGGGGCGCTTGTCAGGAGCCCCGTGTTCAATGACCACCACCTGAGACAGCGGTTCAAATCGCTTGTGGAGCAGTCCGTGCGTTCCGCCGGATGCGCCGGAATGGATATCCTCTCTTTTCATAAAGACGCAACGGAATGTCGCAAAGGACCAGGTCAATGACAAAACCTGTTCCGGTTGCGCGCCACCGATGATCTTGAGTATGTTTGGTTGCAGAGGATGGTCCATGGTTACTCAGGAACCGGACGCCGATCCGGCAGGTTGAAGTTCAAAGGTGAAAATCTCGTCTATTTTTACTAGAACAACCTGAAAAGAATGTCAAGCATTTCTTTCGGAAAATTACATTGTTTTTCATAAAATAATCGTTTGTGAAAAATCATTTCAACGGATGGCATCCCATAAGCGATGTGGATTATGTGTTGAATGCCATCCCGAGAGAGTTTTCTGTCCAAAAGGAAGCGACGTTCAAGTCCACCAGAATGGCTTTTTGCCTGTATTCGGCGGGCAATCTAACGGCACCGGTCTTCATCTTTCCGCCAGACGCCCGAACAGCCGTTCACAGGGGCTGTGGATCTTCGGGAAGATCATCTTGAATTTTCGTTTGCGAAATGCATTATTTAGTGATATGTTCTCTTTGACAAATTCAGGAAATAGAAAACCATGCCGGAGGTGACTGTAATGGGACTTGAAATGGCACCCGACAAGACCGTCACGACAAGAACAGAAGAAGAGGAATTTAAGAAAGACGGCAAGTCGAGGAGCGTCCTCCTCCGACAATCCAAAATCGTGGACCTTGTCCGAGGGCAGGGATTTGTTTCCATCGATGCCCTGGCCCAGACATTCATGGTCACCCCCCAGACC
This sequence comes from Deltaproteobacteria bacterium, assembly GCA_021737785.1. Lineage (NCBI taxonomy): Bacteria > Pseudomonadati > Myxococcota > Myxococcia > Deltaproteobacteria bacterium. The sequence continues at coordinate 7,975 of JAIPDI010000028.1, read as the reverse complement.
ATTCGCAGGGACATTAATGAGCTCTCCAGAAAGGGCCTGGTACACCGGCACCATGGAGGGGCCGGGCTCCCTTCCAGCGTAGAAAACGTAGGATACACAACCCGCAAGATGTTTGCGCTGGCAGGAAAGATCCAGATCGCCCGCCTGCTGGCAAGGCATATCCCCGACGAGGCATCCCTCTTCCTCGACATCGGTACGACCACAGAGGAGGTGGCCAAAGCCCTCCTGAATCATGACCGGTTGAGGGTGATCACCAACAATCTGAATGTGGCGGTCATTTTGAGCGAAAACGAAAGGTTCGAAGTGATTGTCACGGGTGGGGCCGTGCGCGGCCGTGACAGGGGACTGACAGGGGAGGCGACCATTGATTTCATCCGGCAGTTCAAATTCGACTTCGGCATCATCAGCGTGAGCGGCATCGACGGAGACGGAACCTTGCTGGACTTCGATTATCATGAAATTCGAGTGGGACGGGCGATCATCGAAACCTCCCGAAAGGTTTTTCTGGTGGCCGATCACACCAAATTCGGCCGGCAGGCCATGGTGCGCCTCTGTAATATCCGTGAAGTGCACGCCCTGTTTACAGACCAGTTTCCCCCTCCCGAGATGTGTGAGATGTTAGCGGCCGCAGATGTCAAATTGTATGTGGCAGACGAATCCTCACCTAACGATTTGAAACCCGTCCAGGGGAAGTCTCTGAAAAAAAAGATCATTCCGTCCGGAAAAGATGTCCCACCCAACTCCTGAGCAATCTTCGACGTGCATTCCCAACCAGGAAATGAGGCGATTTGCTGAAACCCCTCAGCGGCCTTATCGAATTTCCTAAACGGCTGCTGCGGGCATGTCCCGGCTGGCGATAATGTCGATGCCCTCTCCCAGGGCATTCTTCAGCACCACCTGGTCCATGGTTACCGGTGCCTCGATATTCAATTGACGAATCTCGCGCAACAGCTCGAAGATGCGTGGTTTGGGAAAGGGTTCCTTGGTGTAAACAGGCACCAGGGGGTGAATCCCCCCCTTGACATGTACTGTCGTCGCCACCATACGCCTCGGATCGGTTAATTCCGCCTCAGCGAATTTGAGCCCGCGTTTGCATGCATTGCCGTTCACATGCAATACAGTCGCGCCCTCGCGCGTCACCGTCAGATTGCACCCCATGGGGCATGTGATGCAGATGATATTCTCTGTCTCTGGCATGTTCATCTTCCGGTCCAGGCTCCGTGTCACGGCGATTAAACCGGAGCTACGCTAACGACGAGTTTTTTTGCATTTCGGACCGCGTCATACTCCTGTCCTCGCAGAGTGAGGCTTACCATTTCACCGGGACGCGCGTACCGCTCCCGCTTCTTCGCAATGAGTGTGTCACCGTCGGTTATCCGCACCTGAACCGCCTCTTCCATCGGTTGTGTCACTCGCATCTGAAGGGTGATCGCGTCCTGGGTCAGCGTCTCCGGATCGAGCTTGTGGGGGACTACGTAGCGCACATTCCGACCGGCAGCGGTGGGTACCATGACCGCCTTCTTGTTACAGCTCCCCTTGGCAAACATGGCCGCGCGCCTCCCAGCGGTAAGGCCGGCCTGGGTGACCCAATCCACCAGGTCATAGACATGCACCACGTTGCCGGCGGCAAACACCCCGGGGATATTGGTGGCGAATCCGTCATCCACGAACGGCCCGTTGGTGACTGGATCCAGCACCACACCGGCCTTTTGCGAGAGTTCGTTCTCCGGGATCAATCCCACCGAAAGCAGCAGGGTGTCGCAGGGAATGATCTCCTCAGTACCGGGGACAGACTGCCACCGCTCGTCCACCTGGACCGCCTCAACCGCCTCCACACGGTCGTTGCCGATAATGCGCTTGACGGTGTGTCGCAATTGCAGCGGAATATCGAAATCCATGAGGCACTGGACATAGTTGCGGCTCAACCCCGTGAGATAGGGCATGACCTCCAAGACCCGTTCGACCTTGGCCCCCTCGAACGTCAGACGCCGCGCCATGATCATGCCGATATCCCCCGAACCCAGAATAACAAAGCGCTCGCCGGGCATGTATCCCTCAACGTTGACCCACCGTTGCGCCAGCCCCGCGGTATAGACGCCGGCCGGGCGCGGTCCGGGGATGCGAATCTGGGCGCGCGTGCGCTCCCGGCATCCCATTGCGATAACGATGGCCCTGGCCTGGAGTTCTCTAAATCCCCCCCGGGCTCCCGAAACATATATCTTGCGCCCCGGCGTCACATCCAGCACCATGGCATCGAGCAGATACTCGATGCCGACCGATTGCGCCTCATTGATAAAGCGCTGGGCATAGCTGGGACCGGGCAGATCTTCCTTGAAGGTCTCCACCCCGAACCCGTTGTGGATGCACTGCAACAGGATGCCGCCCAATTCCGGATCGCGGTCGATCATCAATACGTCGTCCGCACCGGTTTTTTTGGCGGAGATGGCCGCGGCCAGCCCGCCGGGACCGGCCCCGATGACGACGACGTCATAATGGGATTTCAGCGGCTTCGCCATCACGGAACCTCCTTGGTCCTGCGGAAAAGGAGTTCGGAGCCATCCCCTTTCTTTGTTATCTCCAGGGGGTCCTTTCCCAATTCGCGAGCCAGGATATTGATAACGCGAGGCATGTCAAAGGCGCCCAGGCAGCGTCCCGTACCCAGCCACGTGCGCCGTTTAAGGGCGTCGTAGGTGGTGGCAGGAATCGGCGCGTGGATCTCGGCCACGATTTCGCCCTCGGTGACATATTCACAACGACAGATCACCCGTCCATATCGAGGGTCTTCAGCGACGAGTGCAGCCTGCTCCCCGTGAGACAGGTTCCGGAAAACAGGGCGTGCCGGGCGAATCGAATCCCAATCCGCCTTGGGTGCCAACGCCTCACCCGCCTCCCGCAATAATTCTACCACCTTCTCGGCAATGGCGGGCGCCGCGGTCAATGCGGGAGAATCCATGCCGCCCAGATTGACGAAGCCCTTGACGTGCTCCGGGATTTCGATAATGAAGTCGTGATTGTAGTGCACGTCCGGGTTTTGGCACGGTGCATTGCCTGCGGGCCGCAACCCTGCGAACACCGCAATAATGTCTCGCCGGTCAAGACTCGGGACCAGTTTCTTGCCCCCATCCCAGATCTCATCCATCCCCTCGGGCGTCACATCCACGTCAATCTTATCCTCGACATTCTCCGCATTGGGTCCGATAAGGGTATTGCCGTGAAGGGTCGGGGTGACCAGTATCCCTTTGCTGATGGGAGTGGGTACCGGGAACAGCACGTTTTGGACCTGAATCCGGCTGCGATCCAAAACAAAATACTCTCCTCGGCGGGGCGTGATCGTGAATTCCGGCCGTACACCTGCTTTATGCATCACTTCGTCGGCAAAAAGACCGGCTGCGTTGATCACCCACCGGCTATGGAACCTACCCCGGTTGGTTTTGATCCCGACGATGTGCTTGACCTCCTCATCCGACCATAGAAACTCCTGGAACTCCGTGTCAAGACGGAGTTCGACGCCGTTCATCACCGCATTCTCTGCGGCTGCGATGGTTGCGCCCCAAGGATCGCAGATGCCGCCGGCAGGCACGAAGAGGGCACTGGTCACCTCGGGAGTGATGCACGGCTCGCGCTTATGCATCTCCCTGCCGGAAATGATCTGCGCCGGTGTGCCGTTCTTCTGGGCGCGGTCCAGAAACATGTCCAGGCTCGGGCGTTCGTCTTCGCCCACAGCCACAATGTAAGCGCCGGAGCGTACAAACCCGAACTGGAGGTCTTCGGAAAGCCGGTCCCACATCGGATTCGCCTTGATGTTCATCTCGGCCTTGAGCGTACCGGGGACTGCGTGGTAGCCCGCATGAACCAGGGCGGAGTTGGCCGCCGTGGCGCCGGTACACACGTCTGAAGTCTTCTCGACAAGCAGAATCCTGAGCGTGTACCGGGATAACCAGCGGGCTACCATACACCCCACCACCCCGGCGCCTATGATGATGACGTCATACTGTGAACGCATTCACCCCTCTGCTTCAGATTGCAGCTTCGAATCGTTGATCCGGAACCATGGTGACCTCTCGCTCTTTAACGAAGGCCCGTACTGATGTGGGACATGCCCCGGTAGATGACACCAAAGACAAGCCGGGACATATCAAAGTTGTTTCTAAACCTGTAAAGCACCATGAAACTGTTTGACATCCACCCCATGGCCGACGAAGACAATAACCAAGTCGACTTCTGCCACGCTTGAAACCAACACCGCTCTTGTGGATCAGCGCCCTGACAGAACCGCCAGTGGCGGCGCCATCGATGAAGCGCTGTGCTTACCGGGGATCTCCCATGATGGCCCGGCATTGGGGCGCGGATCCGACAAAGACCAAGCTTAACCAGAATTTATTATTCCCACATGAAGAAATATGTCAAGAATTTTTTTCGAAATATGACATTTTTCAAAACATAAGGTTATTTACGAAAAAATGTGATAGAGTGTGTGGCCCGGAGTGATATGGCACAGCGGCAGACGTCGGGGAATATTCCCATCTGAAACGAGGCGGTTCTCTGGTGTGATGCAAAAAAAATTTATTTTATTATTTTGATGAGATAAATTAACTTACGATCCTTAGGATGTGCATGACAGCGGTCCTTATCCTGTACGCCGAGCTTCCGAAAAAAGACTCCGAAGGGCCTTCGCAGCTCTGATTATCCCAAATTTCAATTTTCGTTTTTGAACGTTATTGTTTTAATGCGTGTTGTTTTAAAACATGTGCAAGAAGGGGCAAAAACCTGCCGAGGCTTGCGAGGCGGGAATACAGGCAAGAATCTCATTCGTACGAATCGTGGGAAACCGGTCCTGGCAATGCGCTCTATTCTGATTCCCTCCGCGCCCGTTCCCGGTTTTCCCTCACCATCCCCAGGAAAACCCGATAAGGCCCAGGGGTCCCGTACGGACACAATGCCAGCCGGTCACCGGGGAATACGGGATCGTAGATATTGATCACCTGTCCATTACGAAATACCGCTTCCACCTCTTCAGGCGGAAGCGACAGCATCGTAACGATATGGTATGCGGTACACCCCTCTTGGGGAACATCTCTTTCCAGGGTATAGGGCAATCCCTGCCCATCCATGTGGCTCCGCAGAAACCCGAATATGCGGATGGTGACAGGCTGTTGTTTTGTGGTTGTACCCATCTTTTTCAACCCCCTCCTACGGGGGGAAAGAGCCCGACCCGCTCGCCCCCTTCCAGTTCATAATCAAAAGACGCATTCCTGCCATTCACCATGATAATCTTGATCTTATCCTGGGGGATATGCATCCGCTTGCAGAGTTCGAATATCGTTGTCTTCCGATCCAAGGAAATCAATACTCCCTCAGACGGATCATATCCGGGAATGTACTGTCTCACCGTTGAACTCAGAAACACCTTTATAGGTAAAGACATCTTTTTAAACAGACCCTCCACTGAAAATGCTTGCGGGTTGCTGCTTGTCTTCTCTCAATTCAGGAACCTCAGACCGTCAGCCGTTGAAGAACCTTTCCGTGTCTTGGAGTGAGATCTTTCGTTTTTTTTGGATGCAGGCTGAACCAGTATCCGATATCGTCAGAGAGGACCCTGCTGACTGGAATTTATCAGAAACACCCGTAGCTGTCAATTCCGCTACAGATGGCGCCTTATGTCATTCTTGACTTAACATGCTGATTTTTTTGTAAAAACTGCTTGATATCGAGATCATATTATGGCAGGCTTAGGGGGGTGACAGGAGCGACGATCGACTTCTTTGACCAGGACCCAACGGGTCCGATTTCTCGCCAGCCGAGCGGTACCGAAGCAATGTCATTGAAAAAACACGCAATAACCCAATTCAAAAGGAGGCTGCCATGTTCAAGATGTTAAGAGTCAACATGACCGATCTTTCGGTCAAGGCGGAAGATATCCCGGAGGTATATGAGGGACTGGGCGGACGGGGGCTCACCTCTGCCATCGTGGCAAGAGAGGTGGAACCGACCTGCTCCCCCATCGGGCCCAACAACAAGTTGATCTTTGCCCCGGGCCTCTTGGGCGGCACCAATTGCGCCAATTCGGGCCGTATCTCAGTGGGCGCCAAGAGTCCCCTCACGGGCGGCATCAAGGAGGCCAATTCAGGGGGTCAGGCAGGCCAGTATCTTGCCCGGCTCGGTATCGGAGCAATCGTTGTAGAGGGTCTGCCGCAGAACGGAAAGCTCTATAAGCTCTGGGTGGGCAAGGACCGGTATGAGCTGTCTCCTGCAGACGAGCTAAAAGGTCTCGGGAACTATGCCGCCGTAGATAAACTGAAAACCGAATTCGGAGACAAAGTCGGATTTGTCAGTATCGGTCAGGCAGGCGAATGGAAACTGGGCGGAGCGAGCGTGGCCTTTACCGACAGAGAGGTCCGCCCCACCCGGCATGCCGGCCGGGGCGGCCTGGGCGCAGTCATGGGATCCAAGGGACTCAAGGCCATTATCATCGATCCGTCAGGGGGCCAAGTGGCGCCCATTATTGACAAGGAATCCTTCAATCAGGCGGCCAAACGCTTTGCCAAGGCGCTTCAGGAGTATCCGGTAACCGGTCAGGGCCTGCCGACCTACGGGACAGACATTCTCATCAATATCCTTAATGAGGCGGGGGGGCTTCCCACCCGAAACTTCAGCGCCGGGCGTTTTGATGGGGCCGACAAGGTGGGAGGAGAAACCCTGAACAGGCTCACCATAGAACGTAAGGGAGATCCGACGCACGGATGCATGTCGGGTTGCGTCATCCGTTGTTCCGGAATCTTCGTTGACCAAAAGGGCGATTATGTTTCCAAATGGCCCGAATACGAAACCGTATGGGCCTGGGGTCCCAACTGCGGGATTGATGATCTGGACGCCATCGCCCGTATCGACCGGGCCTGTGACGATATCGGTGTGGATACCATCGAAATGGGAAATTCGGTGGCCGTTGCCATGGAAGGGGGCTTAAAAAACTTCGGCGACGCAGCGGGTGCCGAAGAGCTCATCGCAGAGGTGGGCAAAGGAACCCCCCTGGGCCGCATATTAGGCGCAGGGGCCGGGGTCGTGGGAAAAACCTTCGGGGTCAGACGGGTTCCCGTTGTCAAGAACCAGGCCCTCCCGGCCTATGACCCGAGGGCGGTAAAGGGCGTCGGCGTAACCTTTGCCACCTCACCGATGGGGGCGGACCACACGGCAGGTTACGCCGTGGCAACCAATATCATGAATGTGGGGGGCCAACTGGATCCGCTCAAGAGCGAGGGCCAGGCGAAACTCTCCAAAGATCTCCAGATCGCCACGGCCTTCATCGACACTGCCGGGCTTTGCCTCTTCGTGGCCTTCCCGGTGCTGGACGTCCCTGATGCCTTCGCGGCGATTGTGGATATGGTGAACGCCAAGTATGGTCTAAGCCTCACAGGAGACGACATCGGCGCCCTTGGACAGAAGGTCCTGAAGACCGAGATCGACTTCAACCGGCGCGCCGGGTTCACTTCGGCCGATGACCGGCTCCCCGAGTTTTTCAAGACGGAAAAACTCTCGCCCCACAACGCCGTCTTTGATGTTTCTGACGAGGATCTCGATTCAGTGTTAAAATTTGATTCCCCCTGACAGTGTCCCCCCCGTCCGATAAGATGCGGACGGGGGGGAACTTCCCCCAGACCCGGCCTGACGCATCCACACTCTCCGGCCGGCATCCCCCGATCGTCGCCTCTACCGAAAACGGTCCGCAATCAGAGCCGGAATCGAGTTCAAGGCCAAGTATGGCTTGATTTTCAAAATAAAAAGATATATTGTGAGGCGGTTGCAGAAGTCTCGATCTCATTCTCGTACTCATAGTGGATTGTTGGGACATGGATAGCGATAGAAAGATCAGAATCGGTATTGTTGGTATCGGAAACTGCGCAGCCTCTATCCTCCAGGGTATCGAGCACTACCGGCAAAACGAGGCGGATGAAGAACACCTGGGATTGATGCACTACGA
>JAIPDI010000027.1 GCA_021737785.1 Deltaproteobacteria bacterium | reverse complement strand
TTCGGTGATGGCATTGGGCGGCGCTTTCGGTACGACGATGCCGGCCTCGGGATCGAATGAAACGGTCTCGGCAAATGCCTCATGTATGGGGCCGTGGGTGAGTATATCCACTCCCTTGGCAACATCAGGGGCCTCTTCCTGGGCGCCTGCAGCCCGGAGTGACACCGGCCCCGTCCCCATCACGGCCAGGATCGCCAACATGCACATATGTCTAATCAATTGCCGATTCATAGTCCTCCTCCTTGATCTCAATATCTATGGAAAGGCTCCTCATTTCACGGGGCCTGCGGCTGCCTTCACCGTGAGACATCCCTGAACCATCACATTTCTCGGCCTCGCGATGTGGCGACCCTCAGTGACACCTTCCTGCGCTCTATCGCTTACAGCACTTCAAATATTATAAGAGAATGTCAGGTGGGGGTCAAGAAAGAGGGGCATCGTCGTCCTTATGACCGCCGTGATTTTTCTTCTCACCCTCCTCCCTTTCACGAAGCGCACACGGAACGGGTCCTGCTTGGGACCCATTAAGGAGCGTAAAAACTACTCCAGTGGGCGCACTGGGTAATCCTATCCCAGGCAGGTGGGATAGCTTCCGATACTATTTTCTAAGGCCATGTGTGTCTTCGGATGGATGGGTGGATATTCGTGGTGGGGGCGAGAGAATCGTACGCCTCGGATAATCTTAACTTGAAAGGATGGTGGGCGATGCGCGACTCGAACGCGCGACCTCTGGTTCCGGAGACCAACGCTCTATCCAACTGAGCTAATCGCCCACTGATATACCTCTTACCAGCTTTTTTCCGGAAGGTCAAGGAACGTTAAACCAAAGTTCCTGTCCGATGGGACCTTATTCAGAATAATATTTCATCCGCTTCCATGCCAGGTCTTTGAGCCACTTTATGAGATCAGGCGACATTCCCTCGATATCCTCGATATGCCACTCAAGGATCCGGGTCGGTTCCGCCGCCTTCAGTGTCACCGTGCGTTTGCCTTGCGGGCTGATCGTGCCCACCTCTCCCACGATTTCACCGGCCTCCAATTCTCTTACCACATACCCGTTTTCCGCGACCACCTGGACCTTGCCCAGGGCAATCAGCGCCAGGGTTCCTCCGGAGATCTCCCCTTTCCGGTAAATGTCGTCTCCCGGGGAAAATTCTCTGGTGCCTGCTTTGTCCATCAGTACTTCAAGGTCTGCCTGCGGGAGGTCCTTAAACAGCTCACTTGCTTTCACCACGTCCCGTATCGCGTCTAAGTCCATGTCAAATCCCCTTTGTCAGAAGTCTCATAGAATCTCCTGCCTGTGCGATCCTTAAAATCTTTGATGAAGAAGCAATGCACAAGTACTTTTTGGCTGCGGCGGTCAGGCGCCCCCAGGCTTATCCATCATCCGGAGAATCCGATGCCAGAAGATCGAGGCCCCACTTTTTCATGGCGGCAACGCCTCCCTGAAGGTTATAGGTATTATGGATGCCCATCTGATCGAGGGTGATCTGGGCCTCGTAGGACCGGACGCCTGTATTGCAGATCAGGACCAGATTTTTATCCCTCGGCACCTCCGCCATACGGGCGGTCAGCTCATCCTGGGGGATGCTCTTCCAGTCGCGCGGATATTTATTGACAAAAGCCTCTGCATTTCCCCAGCCGCGGCAGTCCAGAAAAAGCGTGTCGCCTTTATCCCTGCCCAGCCACCACTCTGCAAATGCATCCGCATCGATGATCCGATTCCTCCCCTCCAGGGTGTTTTCAGCCGCATTTCCCAAAGCGTTGAGGATATCCATGGCCGAAGAAAACGGGGGTGCATAGGGGAGCTCGAGATTGCTGATGTCGGCAACGGAGGGCCGGTACCTGAGGATGGCTGCCACTGCGCTGACCCGTGCAAACATCCCTGAATTGACGCCCCCCAGTCCCTGGATTCCCAGGACCCTCCGGGTCCCCTTTTCCACCACCAGTTCCAGATAGACCAGGTCTTTTTCCGGGAAAAAGTGGGCGCGGTCAAACTGGACCACGAATACGCTCAGGGCGTCAAAGCCGTGGGATCGGGCCTTCTCAAGGCTCAGTCCTGCGCTGGCCACGGATAAGTCGAAGAGTTTGATGACAAAGGTGCCGACAGCCCCTTCAAACACGGCGTTTCCTCCGGCAAGATTGGTCCCGATGACCCGCCCCTCCCGGTTGGCCAGAGATCCGGAAGGAAAGTAGGCCCGCTTTCCCGTCACCAGGTCAGGGATCTCCACGCAGTCCCCCCCGGCATAGATATTCGGATCCGAGGTCTCCATCCTTTCATTCACCACAATGGCGCCTTCCGGAGAAATATCGAGACCCGCCTCCCTGGCAAGATCCGTGTTGGGAGCGACCCCTACCGCCATGATCACCAGATCTGCATCCAATTCGCGCTTGTCGGTCACCACACGGTTCACCCGGCCTTCCCCTTCCAGCCGGAGCACCTGCTCCTTCAGAAAAAAGGATATCCCGTTTTCCGCCATCTGATGCTGTCCCATCCGGGCCATGACCGGGCTGACGATCCCCGGCAGTATCTGGTCCGCGATCTCCACCACGGCGGTTTCAATGCCCCACAGGTCGGCCAGGGCCTCGGCCATTTCAAGACCTATGGCGCCCCCGCCGATAATCACCGCTTTTCCAACGCTACCCCCTGCAACCTTATTCTTGATGGCCACGGCCCCGCCCAGATCCGATACCGTGAAGACCCCGTCCAGGTCGACGCCCGGTATGGGAAGCCGCTTGGGTCGACTTCCGGTAGCCAGGACCAGCCGGTCATAGGGGAGGGCCTCCTCCCTTCCGTCCTGCACGTGCTGCACATGGAGTTCCTTTCGACTCCGGTCTATGGAAACGGCCCTGGCATTTGTGAGGACATCGATATCTTTTGCATTTTTGAAGAATTTTTCATCGCGAAGCATGTGAAAACTGGTGGACTGGAGCTGGCCTGGATCGCTTACATCACCGGATACAAAATAGGGGATCCCGCACCCTCCATAAGAAATCAGGTCGCTCTGATCGATCATGGTGACCATTGCATCGGGCGCCAGTCGTTTGAACCGGCAGGCGGCCTTGGGTCCCAGGGCCACTGCACCCACAATGACGACATTCTGTTTCATATCAAGACTCCTTAAATCCTTTGGAATGGGACGGCTCCCTTATATACCATCAGTGGAAGGATTTCCAACAGTTTCCCACCACATTCGCCCCTTCCATCAAGAGACCTCGTATATTGCGCTTAATAACGGCAACCGCGGAAGAATGCCCGGACCTCTTTCAGGGGCCGGTGTTCCGTGGCCGGCAGGGGATGTGGTCCGGCTGGAGAGATGTTTTCACCCACGGCTTGAAACATCTTTCAAAAGGTCTGTTCCGTGTCTCTTCCGTAAACCAGGTCGATGATCGCTATCTCCGGAGGGGCCAGGAATCGAATGGGCGGCCCCCACGTGCCTCCCCCCCGGCTCACGTAGAGATAGGCTCCCTTCCTCAATCTCAGCAGCCCCGAGTCCACCGGGTACAGCATCTTGATGATGAGGCTGAACGGAAAGATCTGACCCCCGTGGGTATGGCCTGAAAGCTGGAGGTCAAAATTCCGGTCGCCGGTATGCGCGACATAGGGCCTGTGCTTCAACAGGAGGGCGAACCGGTCCATAGGGGCCTGGGAGAGCAACTCTTCTTCCCTCTCTTCCGTGGAAAGGCCGAACCGCCGGCCGGCCGCATCATCTACGCCGGCAATGAAGATCATTCCCTTTATGTCCGCCCCGGTCCCCCTGAGGACCGTAAATCCCGCGGCCTCGGTAAAGGCCAGGGACCTCCCCAGTCCGGCATAGAACTCGTGATTGCCCGTAACCGCAAACTTTCCGTACGGGGTGTGAATGCGTTCCAGCATATCTGCCAGGCCTGACGCGTCATCCATCTGTCCATCCACCAGATCGCCGGTGGAAACCAGGATATCGGGTTTCGCTTCCCGCACCTTCCCGAGGATATTTTCCAGTCTCCCCTCACCCACGATCCGTCCCAGGTGCATATCCGAGATCTGGACGATTCTGAGTCTACCCAACGATTTCGGGATCTTGGGCGTCCGAATGGTGAGATGTTCCTTCCGAATGGTAAGGGCCTCCAGGTATCCATAGGCGGTCCCGGTAACAGAGACGGCCAGGGCAGCGAAAAAGACCACCCGGGCACTCGGGATCCATCTGTCCGCCCTTCCGTGAAGAAGATACGTCCCGACTCTACAGATCAGGCCATAGAGATCCATGAGCAAGACGGCGCACACAAACAGAAACAGAAATCCCATCCAGATATATCCGGTAATGGCCAGGATCCTGGAAAAGGCCTCCACCCCGTGCCGTTCGAGCACCCGCACAAGGACCGGACAGAAGAGCATGAAGAGCATGAAACAGGCCAGGACCGCGCCGGCCCCCCTGCTCAGGACAAAGGCCTTTTGCACCTTCAAAAAGGCATAGAAGTGAAGGAGGCCGTAGAGTGTCAGGAAAACGGATATAAACACGAGAAATCTCAACAATCGCCTCAAGGGTACTGGATACTTGTTGCCGGTCGAAGCGTAGCGCAGATCCCACGGTACGCGGGATTGCTCACCACTTGTTACTCCCTACTGCTTACTCCTTACTCCCTACTGCCTACTGCCTACTCCCCGCTCCCTGCCCCCTGCTCCCCGCTCTTGCGCCTGCCGCCAAAGCGCCTCCGCCTGATAGGAACTCCTGACAAAAGGCCCGGCGGCCACGGCCCGAAAGCCCATTTCAAGGGCCTTTTCCCTCCAGCCGTCGAACTCCTTCGGAGGGACATAGCGTTCCACCGGGAGGTGCTCCTTAGACGGCTGGAGATATTGCCCCAGGGTCAGGATCCGGCATCCTGCATCAAGAAGATCCCCGAAGGTGTCTTCCACCTCCCCGTCCGATTCACCCAGACCCAGCATGAGCCCCGATTTTGTGGGAACGGACGGATCCGCTTCACCGGCCCATCGCAGAATATCCAGTGACCGTCGGTAGTCCGCCCCCGGCCGTACCCGGGCATAAAGGCGCGGAATTGTCTCCAGGTTGTGGTTCAGGACAGCGGGCCAGGCATCCATCACCTTCAGGAGGGCCTCCCTGTCCCCCTTAAAGTCGGGGATCAGGACCTCGACGGCTGCATGGGCCACGCTTTTGCGAATCTCCTCGATAGTTTTCGCGAAAATCCCTGCGCCGCCGTCAGGGAGATCGTCCCGTGTGACAGAGGTGATCACAATGTATGTCAGACCCATCTCCATAACGGCCTCTGCCACATGGACCGGTTCACGGGGATCGATCGGGGCCGGCCCGCCATGTTCCACCGCGCAGAACCGGCAGGCCCGTGTGCATCGGGGACCCATGATCAGGAAGGTCGCGGCGCCTCTTGAAAAGCACTCCCAGATATTGGGACAATGGGCCTCCTGGCAGACGGTATGAAGGCGGCTCCTTTCCAAAAGGCCCCTCACCCCCTCATAGGCAGGGCCTGTGGGCAGTCTTCGTTTGAGCCATTCCGGCTTGTGGGGGCCGGGTTTTAGATTATTCTTCTGCTTAGACATCAAACCCTCCGTTGGGAAGTGACCAAATGGACTAAAAGGACAACGCAGCGTGGCTGCAATCAAAAAAAGGTCCCGCGCCAAGACGACAAGGCGGAAAGAGTATTTTTTAGCGCGATTTCAATAAGAAGGGACGCCTTTGTCCCCAAGCTGCAAACATAGCACCCCCATCCCTGAATCCCTCGCAATATCCGTCATGACTATCTCAACTTCGAAGATATCTTCCAGATGATGTTTGACGTTTTGGCGTACATCCTCCATGGACACGCGCTGCCCGAGTTTCTTTTCCATGGATGTGATGCCGATTCCCCGGAGACCGCAGGGGTTTATCCACCCAAAAGGTTCGAGTGCCAGGCTGACATTGAGCGCCACGCCGTGGAAGCTGATCCCCCGGCGGACCGCGATACCGATGCTTGCCAGTTTGCTGTTACTCACCCATACCCCCCGGTTGCGAGGGTCCCGGCCGGCCGTGATCCCCCAGTCCGCCGCCACCCGGATGACCGCCTCTTCCAGCATTTCCACGTAGTCCGCCACCCCCAGACGGGCGGCATTCAGGTCGATGATCGGATAGATCACCAGCTGGCCGGGACCGTGAAAGGTGATATCCCCGCCCCGCTCCACCTGGATAACCGGGATGCCCCTCTCTTGGAGCATATCCTCGGACACCGTCAGATTCCCCATCCCTCCCCTCCGGCCCAGGGTAAATACCGGGGGGTGCTCCAGCAGAAGAATCACATCCGTGTCGAGGCGCCTCTCCCATCTCGCGGCCACCAGATCCGTCTGGAGGGTCCAGGCGTCTTGGTAATCGATCCGGGGGAGATCGACGCAGAGACATTTTCTTCTTGGAAAGGCGGCCACAGGGTGCGGGTTTGTTGGGTTCATTGGGTTCATGGGTTTGGTTTTCTCAGCCCGACCCGAACTGCAGGCCAATCATCCACTCAAGCGGCATCCCATATCCGGTATCGAGCATCCAGCATCAATCTGAAGTGCTTTCGCGCCGGTCGGATGGAAGAAAGACCGTCTCACATTTTTTGGGCGGAAGCCGGAGTCGTTTTAGACCTACCTCGGCGAGCTGAGACAGCGGATCGATCATCTGTGAGACCGGCGGGTTATAAGAGAGTTCAGCGTCCAAGAGATCGTACAGGGTCATCTTTCCGTGAATGGCCAGGGCCAGGAGATTGATGCGCCAGCCGGCCCCCTCTTTTCCCACGGCCTGTCCCCCCAGGATCTTTCCATCCGCCTGATTCACAATCACCCTGAGATGGACGTCCGTTACATCCGGCATGTAGTGGGGCCGGATCTCCCGGCGTGTGGACACGGCCCTGGCATCATACCCAAGGTCTCTGGCGGTCCGGAGCGTATACCCGGTTGCGGCGATCTCCAGGTCCCCCACCTTCGTGAGGAAGGTATTGAGCGCCCCCGGATAGGTGGTATCCCCGCCGGCCGCATTAACCCCCGCGGTCATTCCCTGCCGGTAGGCCGAGGTGGCGAGCTGCATGACCACAGGGGTGTGATCGATGCGGGAATAGGTGCGGACCAGGTCCCCGATGGCGTAGATCCCCCTGACAGAGGTCTCCATCCGGTTGTTGACCGTCACAAGACCGTTTTCCATGGCGATGCCCGCGGACTCGGCCAGCCGCGTGTTGGCCCGCATGCCCGCCGCCATGACCACAATGTCGCAGGGGATGGCCTCCCCGGCAATGGTCACCGATGTCACCTCCCCCTCCCCGTCGATGCGGTCAATTCCTTTGCCGAACAACACCCGTATGCCCAGGGCTTCCAGCTGTTGGACGATCGCCTCCCCCATCTCCGGATCCAGGTTGCGGGGAAACGGGGCCGGGGTGCGCTTGGTGACGATCACGTTGAGACCCCGTCGCCTCAACCCCACGGCCACCTCCAGCCCGGACGCGCCGGCGCCCACCACCACCGCCTGTTTTTTCCCCGGACTTGCGGCCGCCTCCAGGAGGGCCCGACTGTTGTCGATATCCGACACAAAATGGACACCCTTCCCCACGAATTCCCGGGCGCCGGGGATGGGGAGGTTTATGGGCGAGGCCCCGTTGGCGAGGATGAGGGCGTCGTAGCGGATTGATTTCTCCCTGGACGCGGCCAGGTCCATTGTGGTGATGGTCTTCTTATCCGGGTCGATGGAAACGGCTTCGTGCTGAAGGAGCTTGACCAGTCTCTCTTTCACCTCCGGGACATGGTATTTCAGGTCATCAAAATCCTTCACCACCCCCTCGATCGCAAAGGGAAGACCGCAGGGAGAGAATTGATCGAAGTCCCGCTTTTCGATAAAGGTGACCCGGCATTTCCGGTTGAAGCTGAGGGCGGCCCTGGAGGCGTACAGGCCTCCTGCACCCAGCCCGACGATGATAATATCCAAGGGTTGATTCATATTCGTGGTCTTTCCTCCCTGCTCAAAAAGAGAATTTTGGACCCTGATAGAGGCAGATGATCCCTGGGTTTTTAACCGCGCTGATCCGGAAAACAGGCCTGCCCGGCATTTTACGAGGCCGGTGGGTCGAGACCGGCGGAGGAGAGGGATGGCGGCAGGGGGGTAAACACCCGTTTCGCCCTTTGTCCATCTTCTGATCAGACGCTGATAAGAAGCCCCACAAATCGACCGGTTATCAAGAGTATGATGTAGATGGCGGTGACGGTCAAGCCAAAATTGCCGAATGCCGACGTGGAGCGAGTATGCGAAGGTCTCCAGACTTTTGTTATTCTTCCATCTGGGACGACAGACAGAAGAGCGCATTAGGCCCTTGTTTGCAACTTCCACGCGATTTGCGGAGAAGTTTTGTTGAACCGCCAAGGCGCCCCAGTGAAATCCTCCTTCGGAGGCTGCATAGCAGCATTTCACGGGGTAAACAAAGGACGCGAAGAAGGCTTGATGGGTCTTTTCTGATCCTGGAAGAAGGATTCAGGATCAGAACGGACCAAGCCCTGCCGGGCGGCAGCTCGTTATTCGATCATCGCCTTTAGACAAAAAACTCTCTGTGTCTTGGTGGCTTTGTGTGAGTCCCACATGGCGGGATTGGTTGTGGCCGTCCGGCCGTTTTAGGGAATTACAGGTTGTGTCCCGTCAAAAGGCCGATGGTTCCGGCCAGGAGATAATATGCGACCACCCCTTAAATTCGGAGGGATGCACAGGTCTGTAGAATCACTTGTTAAACCAAAACAATAAGCACAGGGGCGCAACTTCGATGCCAACTCTATTTACAATGGCGTTGTTCCGATGTTGACTTATTGGCAACAAAGGGACATCGCCCCCCTGTTCATAAACAGAAAAACAGGCCGCATGTCAGCGACCTGTTTTTCTGTTGCTGGATATGATGTTATTACGGAAGCGGCGGCTCCGTCTCTCCAGGCGACATGACATATACCGGCCGCATCATCTCGTTGTCCTCGTGTTCGAGGATATGGCAGTGCCAGACATACAGTCCGGGCCTGTCGAAGGTGGCCTTGAGACGGGTCACCTCACCGGGATAGGCAATGACCGTGTCCTTGGCGCCCGTCTCCCACGGTTCCGGCGGCCGCGGCGGCGACGCGGGATCGGGAAAAGCGGGATCCTCGGCAACACCGTCATCCAGATTGGTAAGCCTCTGCCGGTTTACAACCTGAAAATCCACCAGATGCAGGTGAATGGGATGGGCATCGGCCGTGAAATTAAAAATTTCCCATAACTCCGTATCCCCCAACGCGGGTGTTTCCGTGATCACCTCTCCCCACGTCATAGCTTCCGGGTCTCCGTTCTCGTAGGTCCCCAGCAGAGCGGCCGCGGGACCGTCCCATATCTCCGACTCCACCTCATTCAGGCTGAGCTGGCGCGTAACCGTGGGCTCGGGGACGGTCTGGACAGGCACGACAGCCGGTATGGAAAAATCCTCTCCCCTGTTGGGATCATCCACGACCACGCTGAACATCATCACCTGGCCCGTGGTCTGCGGATCCGCGGGGCTGAAATCCTCACCGGGGTTTCCGCCGCCGAAAGGCTCATCAGGCCCCTCGTTCACCAGATATATCCTGGTTCCCGGAGCGAATTTCGAGAAGTCCACGACCACGTCGGCCCGTTCCGCGGGTCCCATGAGGAGTTGATCCACGACCACCGGTGTGGGCAGAAATCCTTCATCCGATCCGATCTGGGTAAATCCTCCCGTCACCTCAACCCAGGTCTCGGAGTCGTTGATATCCGTTGCGGTCACCAGCTTCAGGATGAGAAAGCGGGAATTGCAGCCGTTGAGGAAACGGAAACGGTACATATCCGGCTCCACGGCCTGGACGGGCCAGGTCCGGCCGTTGACAACCATGCTGTTGAAGAATGCCTCCGGGTTCCAGATGGGAGACAGATCGGAATCCGGGTCCGGGATATAGGGTCCGGGATAGCCGTCAAAATCGTACCTGCTGTCCGGATAATAGAGGGACCCGTCCTCGCGAAACGAGCGGTCCTGAACCACAATAGGGATCTCCCAGTAGGGCGGCGCGTCCTTCATGGGATCGGTGGGCGCCCACAGGGGTTCCCCTGCTTTTGGCGCCGGGCGGGGGAGATTGAGGGCGTCTTCAACGGCGTCACGGATGAGCCAGAATCCCGCGGGTCCGGCATACACGTTGACCCGGGTCATCCCCAGGGTGTGATCATGATACCAGAGGGTGGCGGCGGCGTGACTGTTATCGTATTCAAACAGGGCCTTTCCCGGCCCGACCGGTTCCACGGAACCGTAGTTACTTCCCCGGGTCGCATAATTGGACGGGATATTGTTGGCATCGGGCAGATACCAGGCCTCGGGATAGCCGTCGCTGATGGCGTCCACATGGGCCCCGTGAAGGTGGGTTACGATGGGCACGGGACCCACGTAAAACTGGTCCAGGTTATTTATATTGTACGATGCCGTCGTGTCGGGTCTGCAATCGGTACGGTACGTCCCGTCCATGCACTTCAGCATCTCAGGGTTGGCCCAGTGCAGGGTGCGGTCCACAGGCAGAAGGTGCGGAAGGTATTTCCCAGAGTCATCCACCAGGCCGTTTGTCCAGGTGACCCTTGTCACCTCATCAGTTCGCGCTTCCACCGTAAATGCCGGGTAATTGAAGGTGGTCCCGGGCTGGCCCGGCGCCGGGCCCAAAAGATCTCCATAGCTCCAGACGGTTGTCTTGGGAAAGGAAGAAGGCATAATCTGCTGATCAAACTGCTTGACGGCAATCTCGTACCAGGAATCCCAGGGGGTAACCGCCTGCTCATCCTGGGGTAGATCCGTCTTGAGTAGAGCGGCGGGCATTACCGGAGGGATAATCAATGCATCCTGGTATTTTGGGATAACCCTTGAATCCAGAAGCGGAGAGAGACTCCCGATAACAACCTCGCGAAGATTGGAATAGGGACTGAACCCGGTGGCGTCACGGGCCTGGACCGACACATAGAAAGCGGCGTTTTCCCACAGCTTGAATGTGGCCTCCGTCTGTGTTCCCATATCTATGGTCGTGATGGATTCAACGCCGGTAAAGGGAATCGCGGCGGCGGAAAGCGTATAGCCGGATGCCCCCGATACCGGGGTCCACCAAAGGCTGACCCACGATCCCGAGGTAAAGAAACTGAGGACCGGCGCCTGGGGTTGAGAGTGGGCTGTGGGAGTTAAAAAAAAGAGGAAGGCAACAATTGCGGCAAGCATCAGGCGGTTTTTTTTCATGGCATTCCCTTTCTTATCGTGGAAAAGGTTATGGGGCGAAATCATCACAATCGTTTACTCATTTTTGGAAAATCATACATACCTCCTTTTTCCCGGCACGGGAGGCCGGGTAGGCCATGAGCGGAGTATCCATATGAATTGTTCATCAGGCAATGGGGTCAATCCCGCATTCTCAGGGTCAATCCTGTATTTTCCAAGTATTCCATGGGTAAATGCATTTCCTGCGACACGGAGCGTCATCCTGGACACGGCAAGGAACAAGGGTTCATGATCCCGTTCGGCCCCCGGGTTCCCAAGGCGGCCTGACGGCCGCAACCAAAAAAAATATTGATGCACCTCACTACCGGCACGGAAGATAACAGGAGCAGGTCAGCGGGGCCGGGGCTGAAAGACCCGCGGCAGGAACGGTAAGGGGGGCCCAACTTCTTTCAGACGGCCGGCCCCGGGGTCTTCCGGGGCATAGGGTCTATCGGGAATTTTCCTTCTCCCCCGCCCTTTGGTGCTTCAGGACGTTCTTCAGGGATTCAATCAACTTGCCGGCCTCCTTCTTGGAAAAGGCTTCGATGCTTTCTCTGTAGAATCACTGGTTCTGTTCCAATACCAATAAATAACTCCTCACCCATCTACTATTGACAAAAGGCAGACAATAGGCTAAATTCATCAAATGAAATACTTGAATTGGGATCAGGAAAAAAACGAGATATTGAAGATTAAACGAGGAATTTCTTTTGAGGAAGTTGCTCTTTTAATCGAGTCAGGTCAGATACTCGGTATTGAGGAAAACGCAAGCAGACATAACCAAAAAATATATATCCTGGGAATTAATAAGTATGCTTTCATTGTACCTTTCGTAGAGAAGGAAAACGAAATATTTCTAAAAACGATATTCCCAAGTCGTAAATATACCAAACTCTATGATTTAAAGGAGGAGTAATGGCTAAAATAAATAAAAAGGCCTTTGAACCAATTGACGAAGAAGAAAGAGAATTGATGGCGTCTATCGATAATAATGAATGGCGTTCAGTCAAAAACTTCAAAGAGGAAAAAGAAAAAGCTGAATTAGCAGCCCGAAATACCTTAAAAAAAGATAAGCGCATCAATCTCCGGTTGCCTCAAAAAGACTATCATCAAATTCAGGTAAAAGCCATTGAAGAAGGCATTCCATATCAGACTCTTATTTCAAGCATCATACATAAATATTTGAATGGCACCTTAACCCCAAAATCGTCTGAACAAAACAAAGGCATTAGCTAAGGCAAGGCGTTCCGCCTTGCTTGTTTATGCCTGCAGTTGCACTAAAACAATAACCACAGAGACTCACCTTCGCTGCCAACTGTATTAGAGCTGGAAGAGTTCCCGGACATGCAGGGACTGTGGCCGCGCAATCTGCCCTTCATGCGTTCGCTTGCAGCCGCCTATCCCGATACCGAAATGGTGAAACAGCTTGTTTCACATTTGCCCTGGGGGCATATCATTTACCTACTGCAACGGGTCAAGGACCATGATGCAAGAAGCTGGTATACCAGAGCCAGCATTGCCAACGGGTGGTCGCGCAGCGGCCGGCCCCGGGGTCTTCGGGGGCATAGGGTCTATCGGGAATTTTCCTCCTCCCCCGCCCTTTGGTGCTTCAGGACGTTCTTCAGGGATTCAATCAACTTGCCGGCCTCCTTCTTGGAAAAGGTTTCGATGCTTTCCTTCTTATAGTATTTCTTCAGAAAATTCTTGAAATGGGGTTCGTCCCACTCGAGTTGGGCCTTAAGATCCCGAATGAACATCTTTTGCCTGAAGCTGATACCGTTCTGCTTGGCCCGGTAGTATTTGCTCCTCGCAAAATAGTTCATGAGCTTTCGGAATCCGCGCTCATCCAGGTCCTTGGCGGATCGGACCCCGGCGAACTTCTCCAGGGTATCGCGGTATTCCGTATCGGAAAGATTCAGTTCCTTTTTGACGATATGTATGACGGCCAGCTTATTCGGGTCGAGCATTGCGGCTCCTGTGTATGCAATCCGGAGAAACCCCGGCATTAAGGACCTGCAAGCGGTCCGTCCAGGGAGTTCAACGGATTGGTGTCAGGACCATTCCACCTATCCTGCCAGACACGGTTTCCGGGCTGCGGTGGTCTCGTCGAGCCGGCGGACCTTGCATTTGCGGGGGGCATCGTGCAGCAGGTCCGGATCTGTTTTGGCCTCCTGAACAATGGCCTTGAACGCGTCGATATAGCTGTCGATATCCTCCTTGGATTCGGTTTCCGTCGGCTCCATCATGATGGCCCCCGCCACCACCAGCGGGAAATAGATCGTGGGCGGGTGATATCCGTAGTCCATGAGCCGTTTGGCCATGTCGAGGGTGGTGACATGGTGCTGGGCCTGGTGCTTGTCGGAAAATACGCATTCGTGCATGCAGGGCCGGTCATAAGGGAGATGGAGGGTGCCCTTCAGCATCTCCTTGATATAGTTGGCATTGAGCACGGCCAGTTGGCTGGCCTTTTTGAGGCCTTCCGGTCCCATGGTGCGGATATAGCTGTAGGCCTTGAGCATGACGCTGATATTGCCGTAAAAGGCCTGAAGCCTTCCGATGGCGTCGGGCCGGTCTTCCTCCAGGGCATAGCCGCCGCCTCGCTTCACCACCCTGGGGACGGGCAGAAATGGCTCCAGCTCTTTTTTGACGCACACCGGGCCGGAACCCGGGCCCCCGCCGCCGTGGGGCGTGGAAAAGGTCTTGTGGAGGTTCAGGTGCATCACATCCACCCCGATCTTCCCCATCTGCACCACCCCCATGACCGCATTCATGTTGGCACCGTCGCAATATACCAGCCCCCCTCTCGAATGGACGATCTCGGCGATCTCGAGGATATTTTCCTCAAAGAGCCCCAGGGTGTTGGGGTTGGTGACCATGATGCCGGCTGTGTCGTCGTCCATGACCGCTGCAACCGCTTCGGCGGAGAGGATCCCCTGCTCATTTGACGCCACGGCCACGGGCCGGTATCCGCACAGGGCCACACTGGCCGGATTGGTGCCGTGGGCCGTGTCCGGGACAATGATCCGGGTGCGCTGGGCCCCCCGCTTCTGGTGCCAGGCGTGGATGAGGAGCATGCCGGTCAGCTCCCCGTGGGCCCCTGCGGCCGGCTGGAGCGTGGCCGCGTCCATGCCGGTGATCTCCATAAGATACTGCTCCAGATCGAACATCATCCGGAGCACCCCCTGGGAAAGGGCGTCGGGAATCAGGGGGTGGGCCCCGGCAAAGCCCGGAAGGGCGGCCTGGCGTTCGTTGGTCTTGGGATTGTATTTCATGGTGCACGACCCTAAGGGGTACATCCCGGTATCCACACCAAAGTTCCATTGAGACAGGCGGGTGTAGTGGCGCACCACGTCCACCTCGCTCAGTTCCGGAAAGTCAGGCCCGTCGCCCACAAGACCGGGGTCCAGGGGAGATGCCTCCACATCCCGTCTGGGGAGCGAAAATCCGCACCGTCCAGCTTTCCCCTTTTCCCACAACAGCGGTTCGTTCAGAATCAGTCCTGTGGTGCCCAATGAATCCATCATGATATCACCTCTCTAAACCGGGAAAAATATGCTCACACAAAGACACCAAGGCACGAAGATTCTGTAGTTGTCAGAATTTGATATTTTCTTCTTTGTGGGCTTTGTGGCTCTGTGTGATAACAAATTGCAGCCCGTTCATCTTCAATTCAGTGTCTTTGTTAAGATGCCGACAAAGGCATCCATCGCCTCTCTGGATTTGGTTTCTGTCACGCACAAGAGATAGTGGCCGGCGGATTCCGGGTAAAACGGCTTGAGGGCAAGGCCTGGAATCATTTTTTGGGTCAGCAGGCGTTCATAGGTCCTGTCAAATCCCTCTGGAAATTCCACCACAAATTCATTGAACGAGGGCCGCTCAAAGGGGATGGTGAACCCGGCCTCTTTCAGGCGGGCTTTGAGATACTCCGCCTTGTCGTGGTTGAGGCCTGCCAGTTCCCGGATCCCGGTTTTTCCGAGAGAGGCCATGTACATCACAGCGGCCAGGGCGCAGAGGCTGTTGTTGGTGCAGATATTGGAGGTGGCCTTTTCCCTCCGGATGTGCTGCTCCCGGGTGGCAAGGGTCAAAACGAATCCCCGCCTCCCCTCCAGATCTTTGGTCTGGCCCACCAGGCGGCCGGGCAGTTTGCGCATATGGGTCTTGCTGCTGGCGATCATTCCGAGGCCGGGGCCCCCATAAGAAAGGGGTATTCCCAGGCTTTGCCCTTCGCCGCAGGCGATGTCGGCACCCTGACTCCCCGGACTTTTCAGGAGTCCGTAGGCCAGGGCCTCGGTAAAGCAGGGAATAAACAGTGCGCCGGTCTCGTGGATCTGTCCCCCCGCCTCTTGAAGGTCCTCAATGCAGCCGAAAAAATTGGGCGACTGAATGGCGACCCCGGCCAGGTCATCGATCCGTTCCAGTCCACCAAGATCGGTCGTGCCGTCGGGGAGATAAGGAAGTTCCACCACCTCATAACCGGTGGGCTCGAAGTAGGTCTGAACGGTCTGTCGGTACAAAGGATGGACCAGGCGGGACACGGCCACCCGTGTGCGGCCGGTCACCCGAACGGCCATGAGCAGCGACTCGGCCAGGGCCGTGGCGCCGTCGTAGTGGGACGCAGTGGCCACCTCCATGCCCATAAGCCGGGCCGCCAGGGTCTGATACTCGTAGACGGCCTGAAGGGTCCCCTGGCTCATTTCAGGCTGATACGGGGTGTAGGAGGTCACAAATTCGGACCGGCCCAGGAGATAGGATACGGATGCCGGGATAAAATGCTCATACCTTCCGGCTCCGATAAACGTCTGGTATCCCTGCCCTGCCGCCATGCCTCCGGCAAGAACCTCCATATGGTCGTTCAATTCCCACTCACTCAGGGAATCCGGGAGATTCAAGGGGGTCTTTACACGGCAATCCTCAGGGACGGTTGAAAAGAGATCATCCAGATGATCCACACCCACCACCTGAAGCATGGCCTGGATATCTTCATCGGTATGGGGCAGATAGTGCATTTACGCCGCTCCTTTCAGCTTTTCGAGGCACGCCTCGGCCGTCATAAGGGTGTCCCACTCCGATATATCGTCCGGGCTCACCTCCACAAACCAGCCGTCCCCGTAGGGGCTCTGGTTCACCAGTTCCGGGGCGTCCTCCAGGGCCTTGTTGACCGCGGTGATTTTTCCGGAAACCGGAAGGTAGCACTCCACCACGGCCTTGACCGATTCTACGGTTGAGAATTCAGCCCCTTTCTTAAACGCAGCCCCCACCTGGGGCAGTTCCACAAACACGATATCGCCCAGCTGGTCCTGGGCATAGTCGTCCAGGCCCACCCGGACCGTGTCCCCTTCGATTCTGGCCCATTCATGGTCTTGTGCATACCGGAGATCGTCCGGCAGGTTGAGTTCACTGATTTCCTTCATGGTGGTTTCTCCTCGTTGCTGGTTGCCGGTTACTGGTTACTCGTTGCTCGTTAGATGCGGGTTGCCCCGGTTCAAAAAGGCTGCAGCTGGGCGTTCTGTTGCCGACCCCATGCCCTGACGGGCACACTACAAACAGGGGGCGTACCAGCGCCTGATTGAGGTCGCTTTCAGCTTTGAGCTTTCAGCCAAGCCTCTTCCACCGCTTTTCAGTTGAGATTGTTTACCATATCATTCCCATAAAATGCAATTGCCAAGGCCGCCCTTTTCTCCTGTTGACGAAATTTGTCAGGCCTGATATAGCAATTCCAGCCTTGACACGGCCTGCCCCAAGTTCCCTTCAAGGGCATTCGACGAATAAGGAGAGAATCCATGACCGAACTGAAAAAAACGCTGTTCCACGATCGACACGTGGCCTTGGGCGCCAAAATGGTGGAATTCGGGGGCTGGGACATGCCCGTTTTGTATCCGACCGGCATTATTGGAGAACACCTGGCCACCCGGAAGGGGGCCGGACTCTTTGACGTATCCCATATGGGCCGGTTCATCGTCCGGGGCAAGGGGGCCCTCAAATTTCTCCAGCATGTCCTCACCAACAACGCAGAGGCCCTCGACATCCGGACAGCGGGCGCCCAGTACACCCTCATCCCCACTCCCACGGGCGGGGCCGTGGACGACGCCTATCTCTACCGGTTTGTGGAGGAGGAATATCTGTTGGTGGTCAATGCAGCCAACCGGGAAAAGGACTGGGATCACCTGGTCCCCCTGTCAAGGGAATTTGATGATGTGGAATTGACCGACCAGAGTGAAGGGATCGTCATGCTCGCCCTTCAGGGACCCCGGTCCCGCGCCCTGATGGAAGAGATCATCACGGCGGGTCGCCTTCCTGAACCGATGCGCAATGCGGTCAGCCAGGTGACCGTTTCCGGCGCCTTGGTAAAGGTCTCCAGAACCGGATATACGGGCGAACCCCTCTGCTTTGAACTCTTTGCCGACCGAAAGGACGGACTTATGCTGTGGGACCTGATCCTGTCCAGGGGCGCCACACCCATCGGTCTGGGGGCCCGGGATACCCTCCGCCTGGAGGCAGGACTCCCCCTCTACGGCCACGAACTGGGCCACGACCGTGACGGCAGGGAGATCCCTGCCATGGCCTGCCCCCTCTCCAGATTCGCCGTGAGCTTTTCCCCGCTCAAAGGGGACTTCATCGGGAGGGAGGCCCTGACCCGGCAGCAGGCCGCCCTCAAGCACATCCTGTCCGGGGATTTTTCCACCATTCAGAACCTCCCCCGCATGATCCGGCACCTGGCCGTCATCGGCCGGGGAATCGCCCGGGAAGGGGCCACGCTCTTTAAGGGGAACAAGGAGGTGGGATATGTGACCAGCGGGACCGCGGTCCCCCTCTGGCGCGTGGAAGGGGAAGGCCTCGAATCCAGACTGGTCGAGGAGCATGAACTCCGTTCCATCGCCCTCTGCTACATTGACAGCGATATCCCGGATGCCGAACGCCTCTCTGTGGAGATTCGCGGCAAGAGGGTGGATGCCGTGGTGGTGCCGTTTCACATGCGGTCGGAGGCCCCCCCCTATGCCCGGCCCATCCTGTTGGATTATTCACCGGCAGGGCATGACCTTCCTTCCAACGACCGGCCGTCCCTGGCTAGGCGGCTTATGGAAAAGGCCGTCCGCAACACCGTATGGCGGCAGCAGGAATGCATCAACCTGATCCCCTCTGAAATGACCCTCTCCCCCATGGCCCGCCTCCTTTCGGTGATGGACCCGGCCTTCCGCTATGCAGAGCATAGAAAATCCCCGGCCTTCTACCAGGCGGACATCTTTTATTACCAGGGGACCCGGTTCATCGGTGAAGTGGAAGAGCTGGTGGAAAGAGAGATGAAGGCCTTTTTAGGGTGCGGGGAGGTGGAGACACGGCTCATCAGCGGTCAGATGGCCAACACGGCCGTGTTCAGCGCCATGGTGGACTACCTCAACCGGGCCGATCGCAAACAGGAGCCGAGACGGATCCGTCAGGTCATGAACAACCATATCGGTAAGGGGGGCCACTTGAGCGCCCAGCCCATGGGGGCCTTGAAGGACTATGTGGCCCGGGATCCCCGGACCGAGAGACCGGCAGTGGTCAACTTCCCTGTCCTCGTTGACAACCCCTTTCGGATGGATGTCCCGGCCACCCTGAAACTGATCGATCGCTACCGGCCCGAACTCATTATCTTCGGCAAGAGCATGATCCTCCATAAGGAACCGGTGTCGGAGATCCGGCAGTTCCTGGACGATCAGGGGATCCCGTCCATCGTGATGTACGACATGGCCCACGTACTGGGTCTCATCGGTCCTCACTTTCAGGAGCCCTTTGCCGAGGGGGCGGACCTGGTCACCGGCTCTACCCACAAGACCTATTTCGGTACCCAGCGGGGGGTGGTGGGCTGTGCTTTCGAGGAACAGGATGAGCGATACCCCCTCTGGGAGTCTCTCCTGAGGCGGGCCTTTCCCGGATCCGTGTCCAACCATCACCTGGGAACCCTCCTGGGTCTCCTTATGGCCGCCTATGAGATGAACCATTTTAAAGATGCCTATCAACCCATGGTCATTGCCAATGCCAAGGCCTTTGCCCGGGCACTCAAGGAGACGGGGCTGGAGGTGGCCGGGGACCCGGACATCGACTTCACCGAGACCCACCAGGTGGTGGTGGATGTGGGGTACAGCCGGGGGCCGGAGATTGCAGACCGTCTGGAGGCCAACAACATCATCTGTAATTACCAGGCCAATACCGACGAGGAAGGGTTCACCGCCTCCGGGGCCCTCAGACTGGGGGTATCGGAGATGACCCGGTTCGGCATGGCGCCTGCGGATTTTCAAGCACTCGCCCAGTTGATGCATGATGTGATTGTCAACAATGCCGGCGTGTTGGATCAGGTCCTGAAGTTACGGGAGCAATTCCGGGAATTGAGGTTCTGTTTTAAGGGCGATGAATACGAAGACCTGATCCAGGGACTGCACCAGCTCATTGCGTAGCGCAACGAACAGCCCTTTCTCAGCGGACCGAACACCCCGGACGATTTGGGATGTGCAGCTTTTTATCTGACCTGTCCTGCTAACGCTTTTCAGCCTTCAGGTGAAGCGTGGAGCGGGTATGGTCATCGATGGCGGCGTCGCTGAACCACCAGTACAGCTTGTCGCCGTTCATGAATGCCCCCACCTGATCCTTCTGGTGAGGATTGAACTGACGTCCGGTGACACCCCCCGGAAGCACGGCCGCCACCTTCTCATCCTGGGACAGGTCCGCCACCATGCGGAGGGAGGCCGAATGGGTCACCCCGAAGGGGGCCTCCAGATCGTACCATCCCCTGTTGAGGGTCTCCCCGGATCCGCCGGCGGCCATGGGACCTGATCCCAACAGCCCTTTACCCGGCCCCTTTCGCCGCAACGGACTCACCAGTTCAAGGGTGTGAATCCTGCCCCACAGCCAGTCCTCCGGGTCCTTGCCCAATTCCGGCGTCAACTGGGAGCGGGTCATCTGACCGGCCGTGTGGAACAGATCGCCGGCGGTTTCCACCCGATCCGATGTCCGCTGATCATCGAACCAGGGGGAAGATCCCTCGAGCACCATCCGCTCCAGGCGCTCCTCCCAGAAATACCAGTTGTTGAGGAGGGTCATGACGGTTTCGGGACCCAGCTCGTCTTCGAATACCCGTCTCGCGAAATTGATGTAGGTGGCCTGGAAAATGGTTGGGGCCGCCAGGTCCGGCCGGTCCATGAAGTTCCATCGGGCCAGTATGTCTCCCATCTCCCGGGTGTCCTCATGGGCCTGAAGTCCCTTTGCCATAATCGGGGCTACGGCCCGGGCCATGAGGTTCTTCACGTCCCTCTGATACTGCCAGTGATCGTCCACCGTTCTTTTTCCGGGATCGGCCATGAGTTCCTTGAGCCTGCGGTATCGATAGGAGGGGGAAAAGTACGAAGAGTAGTAGTAGGGGTAATCGTGGGGGACGGTCTTGTGATTGCAGGTTCCCAGCCAGCCCTTCTCAGGGTCGTCCGCGTGGGGCATCAGAGACTGGGGTATCCAGCCCTTCCAGTTGTCTTCACCGTCTTTTACCACATGGGGAAGGGTCCCCTGCCCAGGCCCCCGCACCGGGATCCTGCCCGACGCCCGATGGCCGATATGGCCGTTCTTGTCGGCAAAGACCCAGTTCAGGCAGAGCATGGGAAGCTGTTTCAATGCCTCGTGGATCTCCTCGGTCGATTGTGCCGTGAGAATGGAAGACAGACCGATGGTGGAGAGCATGGATTCGGCCGGGGCCCATCTAAGGGTGACCACCCGGTCGGTCTTGAGATCCGGAAAGACGTCGGACACCACAGGCCCCCGTTTCGTCATTCGAATGCGTATTTTCTCCTCGCGAAACCCTTGGGGGGCCTTTTTGTCTTTGATCCGAAGGGTTTCCTCGATAACCTGAAAAGGTTCGGACGCGCTCCCTTCCAGATACCGGTCCGGGGATGCGGGATCCACGGTCTCCACGTAAAGGTCCTGCATGTCCCCGTAATTGTTGGTCATGGCAATGGCAACGTGATCGGTCCGGCCGATGGCCATGCCGGGAAGACCGGGAATGGTGGCGCCCACGGCCCGGATGTTCGGGGTGACGATACCTACAGGATACCATACGCCCGGGAGGATCCTGGCATCCAGATGGGGGTCGCCCGACAGAATGGGCCGGCCGCCTGCAGACATATCCGGACCGGTTACCCAGTTGTTGCTCCCGATGCAAAGTGGCAGGGGGGCGGTCAAGGCCTGAAGGGAGCGGCATTTCAATCGGATGTTGAAGGCGTTTTGGGGAAGATCGGGAATCCGGGTCTCCCCCGTGTCCCCCGGGCTGTCCGGATTGATATTGATGGGGAGGAGTTCCACCCCCTTCTCCGGTCCCACGGCCTCAAACAGCATCTGTGCCGTGATTTCGGTCTGGAGGTTGGCTGACGTGGAATATGCCATATAATAGAGGACAGAGAGGGAATCGCTCACCGTCCAAAGTTCGGGAGAGATACCGGACAGGGTGAACTCCATCGGCACATCTTCGGGACAGTTTTGAATAAAGGCATTCACCCCGTCCACATAGCTCTGAAAATAGGCCCGGGTATCGTCATCCAGAATCCCGGCCTGTTTCCGGGCGATGCGCCCCAGGCCGATGGTTCGCATGCGAATGTCCAGGTTCCGGGCGGAGGCCCCTGCCAGTTCGCTGATGCGGCCATGGGCCAGCAGTCGCGTGAGCTGCATCTGAAACAGCCGGTCCTGGGCCGTGACAAACCCCTGCCCCATGGTGGCGTCGGGAAGATCCCGGGCATAGATGAAGGCCATTCCCTTCTCATCCCGCTTGACCATCACGTCCTTTTCAAGACCGCTCAAGACCCGTTCTCCGTCTGTCTGATAATCGTTGAAACGGGGAAGCAAATAGAAAGCAAGCCCAACCCCCATGCCCAGCACAACGCCTGCCACCAGCAATCTTTTCAACCATTTCATTTATGTCGGGCCTCCCGTTGAATTACCGTTCTTATTTTTGAGGGGATGATCACCATCGGTGTCCGCCAGGCAGCCGGGCGCCATCTTTTGTGGCCAATGAGGGACAAGCGGATTATGGATCATGGTCACACTGACCGGGGCAGGGGCTTGAAGGCCCGGTTGACAGGTGGAATCTTTTTTCAAGGGCCTTTACTTTCTGGATTCTTCGGGGATCCAGGAAGGGACCGTATACCGGGTCATCCCTCCGGGGGGATCTGCTGGTAAGTTTTTCCTCCAAATGAAACAGGACGGCCATGGATTTATCGCACACCGGATAGCCCCGGTCATCGAGGGCCACACTCGGGCCGGGGGAAACATCGGAGATATTGTTGATGTCCACGAGCTTGATGTCCCCGGTCTTGGTGAGGAGAAGGTTCCCGACACCCGCAAGATCCGGAATCAGCCGGTGTTCCACAATCAGGTGTCTCACCCTTGAAACAAAGCCCCCGGCCCTGGTCCGCACCTCCTCGACCCAGTGCTCCCTTTCACGGGTCGGGTCCGGTCCGTGATTCGTGCGCATGCGGTCCAAAAGTCCGCTGAGGAGGCCTTTCCCCAGATCGCCCCACGGCTCCAGCACCTCTCCTGCAACGTACTCCTGAAGCCCGGCAAGGAGGATCTCCCATTTCTCCGGCCCCGAATAGTCCACCAGAAATTCCGATGGCCGGGCGATATGGTCCGGGGCGAGGGAGGCCTCGACGATCTTGACCCGCCGGATCTCTTCCCTCGCCTCTGTCAGGCCGTTGAACCTCCTCCTGAAGATCCGAAGCATCTTGAGGGGGACCGCCCTGGGAAACAGATACAACCCGTCCGCCAGCACCCCGCGGCTTTCCCGGGTCACATCCTCCGGATCCAGGACCTCCATGAGATGGGAACGAAGCCCTGCACGATAATGTCGCCTGAAGACATATTTGCCCGGACTCCGGATAAAATTCAGTTGCAGGATGTCGGCATGCGCCAGGAATGGCCGGTCCCGTATATCATCGGACCCTGGGGTTTCCATCGATTCCGCTAATCTGTGATACGGCCAGATACGCTGATCCGTATTTCCGGCAGGTCTTTACGATCCGTCTTTAAGAAAATGCCGTCGTAATACCGCCCCTTTTCGGTTTTCAGATTTTCGACCGTAAGCGTATAGATCTTTTTCCCGGAGTTTACGGATTCCTGAAGATCCCACTTGATAAATGTTCCGCTGTGGGCCTTGGTCTCGATGATGGAAAAGGGATAGCCGTCCCGGGGAACAATGGTGACCACCCCCTTGATCGATTTCCCGGCAGGTCCGTTAAGTACCAGGTGGCGAGGCTGAACAGCGGCAATCTGGAGGGGCCGGATATTTCCCGAAACCGGTATCAGGATTTCCTTCTGGATCTTGTCTGTGGTTCGGAGACGGATGATGTCATGGAATTGTCCCGCTGTTATCTTCGTATTTTCCACCACCAGGGTATAGATCTTGTCCCCGGTTGTTCCCTTTTCTTCGGTCAGGGTGAGACGGATGTGCTCTCCCCGATCCGCCTTTGCCGCGATGCTCTCAAACAGTCCCTTTGAGACGGGTGAGATCTTCACCGCAATCCTCAGGTTCTCTCCGACCTCGCCGTTCAGTGCGACCCTTGACGGGGTAACAATTGCCAACCTCTTGACCTCGCCCGTCACTGTGAGGCCCGAGACCGGATGCTGGTGATCGTTGGTATACACCGAGATCGTCTTCTTCAGGGTCCTTGCGCCATAACCGCTCGTATTCACCTTTACAGAAATTTTTCCCTCGCCGTCCGGCGGGATCTCCCTCGTGAAGGAGGCAACGACGCACCCTCACCCTCCCTCAACCCGTTTGACCTCGAGAATCGCTGTCCCTTTGTTCCGGATGACAAACTCATGCGAAACAGACGTCCCTTCAAATACAGCGTCGAAGGTATAGGCGGGTTCAGGGAAGGAGACCGACGCTGTCCCCGGGGTCTCCTCCTGGGCGCCGGAACCAAAGGTCACTAAAAAAACTCCTAAAATGCCGCAAAAAGCTGTAAAAACGCCTTTCTTCACTCTCATAACCCCTCTGATCCATCATGACATATATTTACAATTAACAATTTTACACCCCCGCCGGATGCCGGATCCGGATACCGGGTGCGGCATTACGGTCCCTTCATCTACTTGAGATCATACACAAGAAGTCGGCTCTGGGGCAGCCCTACAAAGTAGCTCTCGCTGGTGACGGAGGCCACGACGAGTTCCAGAAGACCGTCACCATCCAGATCGGCGACCTTGTACCCGACGGTTGTCCCCGACGTCTTAGGGGTCACCCAGTTCGTGAGAAGACCGGCACCGTCCCATTCCAGGAAATGGACCTTGCCGCTGCCGAACCAGCGGAGATCTCCGAATATGCGCGCCACCTTCGAGTGGTTCTGACAAATGACGATCTCCTGCTTTCCATCTTCGTTGACATCATACAGAAAAATGGGGGAGGGGATAAAGAGCCGTATCCCCGTGTGGACCATACGGTTGACATTGACATCCATATATTCCATATAGCTGATGCTCCCACCGAAATATTCATCGCTTTTCCACAGACGCTCCCCTTCCTGATTGTACACGATAAGATGCTCGTAGGGATCCAGAAGGGTCGTATATATCGCCCCCTTCCCTTCCAGGTCGCTCTGGACAAAATTGAAGACATTTGAATATCTCGGCAGTTTTAAAGGCTCGGTGGCGACAAACCCATTCCCCTCCCGTTTCAGTACATAGACATCTCCGATATACTTTCCCTCGGTTGACCGCTTCTGTCCCAGGAGCGTCTTGCCCCGTCCGGGGAGATCGACCACCCGGATCAGCCAGCTTTCCCTGCCTGTAATCTCTTTGAAGTTGTTGCCGTCCCATTCCAGGACAAAGGTGGACGCGTTCGAGGCGGTCAGGTTGCTCACGTATATCTCGTCCCGGCCGTCGCCGCTCAGATCGGCAATACTCACATAGATGAAATTGGGCGACCAGGTCCCCTTAACCTCCCTGAACAGAAGAAGCCTGTTTTTCCCCCACTTGTAGACGTACACCGTGTCTTTGTCGATCATTACCAGTTCCATCTTTCCGTCACCATCCACGTCCCCCACGTCCAGGCCCCGGATTTCCAGCTTATAGCGCTGAACATAAGACGGCCTGGTGCTTCCGGAGTCGCCCGTCCCGTCTCCCGTGGCGATAATCGGTCCGGAGGATGCCCGTTGCTCCTCATCGGCATAACGCTCCGGCCGGTATACCTCTTTCCCCGTAATCTTGGCGTTGATATCTTCGGCGAACTGGTTCACGGTGGGGATCACCCCGTCCATCCCTTTGGACTGGTCAAAGGCGGTAACCAATTCATCTGATTTGGCCACATCAAGGATTTTGGCATCGATGCTCACGCTCTCTCCAAAAACGGTGAGACTTCCCAGGATTACATAGTCGGCCCCCAGGGCACTCCCCACGCGCAATGCCTTTTCCTTATCCAAAGGGCCGGGCACCGCCTCAATCTCCTTTTGGACCACGCCTTTTTCGATAATCTGCACTTTTCCCTTCCAGGCCAGTCGCGAATTGAGCATATCCATGATCCCGGTCTGCAGGAAGCCGAGGTCACGGTCCGCGTTCATGGTAAAGGGGAGCACAGCGATCTTTTTCGGGGTCTCATCTGCAGAAACAGCCGCCTGGATGAGGGTGAACAGGGACAGCATCGCAAGGACGCCGAACAGGAGAGTTGTCTTTGTTTTCATGGAGCTCCTTCATTAAATGGGTATGACACCCTGGCCGGGCCTTGACACAGGGCTGCCTGTTTTTGATGCATATGGATATTAACGAGTAAAGATGACGCGATGGGCATCTCAACCCTTCAGGATGCCGTAAAACTGTCCGGAATGATCGACCTTGTCCCCCACCTTGGTGCCGCAGTATTTACACCGATATTCATATCTGTCACCGTCCGGCAGGACCAGGAGAAGGAATTTATTGACCGGAACCGCACGCCCGCAGTTGGGGCAGTAGAGTTCGGTGGCATCCAGTTCCCTGAAATGATCCGGGCGCGCCCTGGTTTGGGCAGGGGGACGTGCAAAGTCATACGGGCTGTCATTCATTGAGAAAACCTTGGATTTGATATTGAAGTTATGGTACGGTTGCTGATATCGCAGCTGAAAATTGTCCTATAATAATCATACAGGTCTGTAAAGGCAAGGGC
The DNA here is from genome assembly GCA_021737785.1 of Deltaproteobacteria bacterium. NCBI lineage: Bacteria > Pseudomonadati > Myxococcota > Myxococcia > Deltaproteobacteria bacterium. Next base: position 50,720 of record JAIPDI010000027.1, on the reverse strand, counting down.
TTTTAGCGATGGCTGTTAAACGGTTTGTGTGAGTTTCCATCGGAATCGGTGACCCCCTAGGGGATGGCGTCTTCTTGGGATCCGGCGGGAGAATCCGACAGGAGGAGATGATGAAGGTAAAGCATATTGATCATATCGGTATCGCCGTCAACGGCATTGAAGCTGCGGGCAAATTTTATACCGACATCCTCGGTCTTAAGATAACCGGGATAGAAAATGTCGCGGACCAGAAGGTGAACGTGGCGTTTATCCCGGTCACCGACAGCGAAGTGGAACTGCTGGAGTCCACCGATCCGGACGGACCGGTTGCCAAATATATCAATGCACGCGGAGAAGGGGTCCAGCACGTGGCCTTTCGAGTGGAAAATATCGATGAGGCTCTCGCGGAGCTCAAGGAAAAAGGGGTGCGCCTGATCGATCAAGAGGCTCGACGCGGGGCCGGGGGCGCAAGAATCGCCTTTATCCATCCCAAAGAAACCAACGGCGTCCTGGTGGAACTCTGTGAAAGAGATTCGTGAGAGGCAAGGGCTCAAAAACGGTAGGTGATTAATCCATGAGAGGTGTCGTAGGGTGAGACGCTGACCTGGACCTTGTCTCCAACCATGACCTTGATCCGGTGTTTCTTCATCCTCCCGGAAAGCACACCCCTTACGACCATATTGTTTTCGCATTGGATTTCCATGCTGCCGCCACCCAGGACCTTGGCGACGACTCCCTCTAACTGGATGAGATCATTTCGACTCAAGTTGCTCCTTTCTCGGCATGAAAGTCTTTAATAAAGATTGCCGATTTCGTTCTGATGCGTTAAAAGAGGTTTCCCCGCTTTCGGACGGCTGTCAGCAGTCAGGGAGAGTGTCTGTGAAGCCGCAGGATTCCTATTGCTCGCAGAAGGTTCATATGAAACTCTTACCATACCATTTTGTTTCCTGATGTCAATCAAATGTGCACTTTTTTTTGCCCTGACGCCCTGTTTTCATGTAAACATGGGATGGTGATTGCCGGATATCTGAAATTTGGTTTGTTTAATGGGCGTAATGCGTAGATCCCGCAGGAAGCGTGACTGGATACTGTAAATCATGATGTCGGACAAAATCTATCGGACATTCCGAACATTTACCTTGAACCACGGCAGGATATCTCCCAATCTGACCGATCTCACGGTCGAGGTCCCTCTCCAGATTATCGTCAATGACCAGCCTCATACCCTGGTCATGTTCACCCCGGATAAGATCAGAGAATTAGTGGTCGGATTTATCTTTACGGAAGGTCTGATAAGCGACTTCAGGGAGATCGTCGATTTCAGCATTTGTACAACCCGCCGGGCCGATGGCGATGAGATTATCGAGGCCCGGGTGGAAATCGCATCCAAGGGACCCTTTTCTTCGGCAGTCAGCGGAAAGCGGATATCATACTCCAGTTGCGGTATCTGCGGTACGGAAAACTACTATCATTTAAGGGACAGGCTGCGGCGGGTAAAGAGCAGGCATCGGTTTACCATGGACATGCTGAAAAAGGCCTCGTACGGGCTGAAGGCGTTTCAACCCCTCTACATCCGGACAGGGGGGGCTCACGCAGCGGTCCTTTTTGATTCAAAAGGAAATCAGGTCCTTCATGCCGAAGACATGGGGCGGCACAATGCATTGGACAAGGTCATCGGCGCCTCACTGATCCAGGGAATCCCACCGGAAGACAAGGCGCTGGTGTCGAGCGGTCGCGCCAGCCTGGAGATGATCCTGAAGATGGCGAGAATCGGTTTTCCTGTTTTTCTGGTGATGTCCCGTCCCACCTCGCGGGCCGTGGAAGCGGCCAAGTTCTATAATATCACCCTCATAGACCTGGCCAGGGACACCAACCGGATATACAGCCATGCCCGCCGCATCCAAGGGTTTTAGGTGTGGACAGGGATGGGAAAATTGTGAATCCTGAATCAGAGAATCGCGCTTCCAGCAGCGCTGAAAAGATCGAGGACGTTACCGGTGTTGTCCTGGCAGGGGGCCGGAGCAGCCGCTACGGGAAAAATAAGGCCCTGGCGGAGTTGGACCACGTGCCCCTGATCGAGAGGGTGCTCCAGGTCATGGGCGCCATCTTTCATCACGTCGTCATGATCACCAACACGCCGGACGAATATGCCTATCTTCGGATTCCGATGGCCCAGGATGTTATCCGGGGGCTGGGGCCGTTGGGCGGGATTTATACCGGTCTGAAGGTGATCCCGGATCGCGCGGGGTTTTTTGTCGCCTGCGATATGCCGTTTCTCAACCCCTGTCTGATCCGGCATATGGTGGCGATCAGGGATGATTTCGACGTGGTGGTCCCGAGGATTTCCGGAAAGATAGAGGCCCTTCACGGGGTATATGGCAAAAGGTGTCTGGCCGGCATCGAAGGCCTGATCCGGTCCGGGACATACCAGATCTTCAGGTTTTTTTCATCGGTCTCGGTGCGCTTTGTGGATGAGGATGAGGTCAGGAGATGGGATCCTGACCTGACATCCTTTCTGAATATCAATACCCCCGATGAATTGAGGCGACTGGCACGATCCAGGTCCGGACAAGGGATTGCACCCGGAGATCGCTCGCAGCAACATGGCGCCTCCCGGTCGGAACCCGGGCCGGGTGACGCCCTCAGGGCTTTAACGCCTAAGTGATGGTGAGGCGCATCTCCTTTACCTCCACGTCGACGCCCATCTCTTCACACCATCTCTTGATTTCCCTCCTTTTCTCCGAGCTGTTCATCTTGAAAGAGATGATGATCTCCTGGATCTTCTGGTCGGCGATGATCCGTTCCAGGTCCTTAAAGCCCCCGAATACCGGATAGCTGCGGAGGCTTGTCCGCTGTATGCGCGGATTGTCGTCCATGAAGCCCGCCACTGTCAAGCCGAGATCCCGGTTGGTTTCAATCTCCCTGAGAACCATCTGCCCGCCGAGGCCGGCGCCGTACACCAGGACGCGCCTCCCCTCCCTGTTGGCGCCGCGGACCCCCTCATCCAGGAGCCGGAAAGAAAGCCTCGAAAGTGATACCAGGATGAGCATCAACCCCCAGTAGATGACAAAAACGGCTCGGGAAAAGCTGTAAAACCGATAGATAAACAGAAGGATCAGGATGGGGAGAACAGTCCCGGCCGTAATCGCCTTTCCATAGGAGATCAGATCCCGAACGCTCGTGTTCTCCCACACGCCCCGGTAGATGCCGAAAACATAAAAAAAGAGGATCTGACAGGCGATGACGATGGGGAGGGAGTGGAGAAAAAAATCAAAATTGGGCCCGATGGTCCCCTCAAACCGGAGAAGATAGGCCGTATAGTATGCCACGGTAATCAGGACCAGATCCAGAAGGACCTCGAAAATCCGCCGTCTGAACGTCATATCAATCAGGAGAGGCGTCACCAGGCCTGAAACCTCGCCGGATAGGATCGACTTTTCCGAATACACCTTTACCCTTGCCAGATAGATCCAGAAAAATACGATGAAGAGGAGGTATATGGCAATGAGGACCAGACTGGTGCCGGTGTTGAAGCGGTTGATGGCGAGGGCCATCAGTCCGGATACGCCGGAAAAGGCGTAGAGGACCAGGACCGCTTTTTTCTCGGAAAAACCGATGGCCACCAGGCGGTGGGAAGAGTGGTCACGCCCCCCCTGAGAAATAGGCCGGCGGAACAGTTTGCGCATCAGGCTGACGAAACCGGTATCCAGGATGGGAATAAACAGGATCAGCACAGGGATGGCAATGACATACAGGAGATGGAAAAAGTCCCTTTCACCCGTCTGGGATGCTGTCCCGGTAATGGTCAGGCAGGCCAGTACAAACCCGACAAAGAGGCTGCCCGCGTCGCCCATGAATATGGAGGCCGGATTAAAATTAAAAACCAGGAAGCCTGAGACAGCGCCAAGATAGGCGCTGAGCGCCAGGAGAGCAGGTGCGGAAATCCAGCCGGAGCCCGGGTCCAAATAGAGGTGAAGGAAAAGGAAGCCTCCGGCGATAAGGGCTATGCCCGATGCAAGCCCGTCCATGTTATCCAGGAGATTAAAGGCATTGGTGATCCCCACAATCCAGATGATGGACAGAAACAGGTTAAGGGTCTTGGAGTCGGTCCAGCCGAGACGATACCCGAAAAATATGAGGATTGAGGCGATAATGACCTGGCCGGCCAGTTTGTGCTGCGGGTCCATATTGAAGATATCATCTATGAGCCCGAGGGCGAATATCCCCCCCGAACAGAGGATCATGATCAGATAGGGCTGCCCGAAAGCGGACCAGCCCGTCAGGTAGGCTGCCAGGATCCAGACCGTGATCATGGCCGTAAAAATACTGACACCGCCCATAAGGGCGGTCTCTTTCCGGTGCCACCGGTTATCCTTCGGCATTGCCACCTGTCCCCATCGAATGGCAAGTCTTCTCGCCAGGGGAGTCAGAATAAGCGACAGGATGGCGCTGAATCCAAAAACGGATAGATAAAAATAAAATGGCATCTTCAGCTAATGCCTCGATTTCAGAAAATTGATCGAGCGTTCATCAGCGGCGCGTCGCAGGAGATATATAATGGTCATGATCAGAAAAAGGTCCGGGATCCATACGCCCGCGGCAGGGGGAACCGAACCGCTGGAACTGATGCTCCGCACGACCATCAAGCAGATGTAGTAGATGGAAAAGACCGCCAGACTCACCCCGATTCCCGCGGTGCGTCCCTTGGCCCTCATCTGGGCGCCGAGTGGAACCCCGATGATCCCCATGAAGATCACGGCCAGGGGGATGGAGAACTTCTCAAAAAGTTCCCTCATCATCTTGCTTCGGTCCACATCCCCTTTCGGAGACGCCTTGATCTGCCGGATCAGTTCCCCCACAGGTAACTCATGGGGCGCCTTTTGCCTAGACTCAAGGTTCTTCATAACATCTTTCAGGCCGATGGTTAAGCCATATGTGTTGAATTTGATGGTCCGGGCGGTATTCAGGTTTTTTTCTACCGCGAATATGGTGCCCTTTGAAAAGAAAATGGTGATAATGCGCTGCTCGGGCTGCACAATCATCCGGCCTTCCTCGGCCACAATAGTATTGGTCACCTCCTCGTCACGGCTGTCCACCACAAAGACATTTTTCAATACCTTTTCCTGCCTGGAAAAGCTGTTTACATAAAAGACCAGATTGTCAAAGGGCTCACAAAAGACCCGTTCCTTAATCCCCAGGTCCGCCCGTGACTCGGCGATCTTGAACAAAAGGTCCTTGAACGACCGGTTGCCCCACGGCGCCGCAAACATGCTGATGGCAATCCCCGCCAGGAACACCACCACAGAGAACACCACCACAGGGGGGAGCATCTGATAGAGGCTGATCCCGGACGATTTCAGGGCGATAATCTCGCTGTCTGCCGAGAGGCGCAGAAACGCCACCACCACCGACATGAGGGTCACTGCCGGAAGGGCGAAAGTCAGGATGTCAGGGAGGAGGTAGAGGACCATCCCGACCACCCGGGTAATGGCGACGCCCCGGGTGACGATCAATTCGGTAATGGACAGCATCTGGGCCGCTACCATGATGAAAATAAATACCAGCAGGCTCGCCAGAAAGGTGGGCCAGATCTCGTTGATGATATAGCGATAAAGGGTCATTTCGAGAAGTCACTTATCTATGATGGACCGCCGGTGTACGCCTAAGGCATAGGCGATCCCGCCGATGAGACTCAGGCCTACCTGAACTGAAAAAAAGAGGAGTCCGAGACCGAAGGCAGGTTCTGCCGCTATCCCTTTGAGGCCGAAAAAATAGACAAAGGCCCCCTCGCGGACGCCGATCCCGTTAAAACTGACCGGGATGAGGGTTATGATTCCTATCAGGGGAAGGCTGGCAAAGTAAAAAGACAGCGGAAGGTGGATATTGATGCCTCCCCCGAGAAGGGCCACCGCCCCCATGCCCAATATCTGAAGAGAGAAAGAGAGGCCCAGCACACAGAAGAGCCGCTTCGGATGTCGCCAAAGAATAAGAAGTCCTTCCAGGTGCCTGGAAAGCCGGGGCAGGTAATGCCGGATGGCCCGTTGAAGCAACGGAAGCCCGGCCAGGCCGCCCAGGATGAGAAGGCTGCTGACGGTCAGAAATCCCGCGAAAGGTTCCGGAAGGAGTCCGGACCAGAGGGTGACCGCCGCCCCTCCCAGGAGGAGCATGGCAATCAGACCGAAGAAACGGTCCCCCACCACCGTGAACAGGGCCATAACCCTCCTTCCCTCCTCCCGGGACAGAAAGTGGGCTTTGAAGAGATCGCCTCCGATGCCGGTGGGGAGAAACAGGTTGAAAAACATCCCCACATAGTAAAATCCCAAATAGGTGGGCCAGGATCCCTGGAATGACACGGTTCGGGCCATGATCCACCACCGGATGCTGCTGAGGACCTGGGCCAGCAGGACCATCAGAAAAGCGGCGGCCCATACAGATATCCGCAGGTCTTCAAAATAGCCCCACACCCCTTCCAGATCAAACCGGCAGAGGAGCCAGATGAGCAGTCCCATGCTGATGCCGATCCGGATGAGGTTTCCCGCCTTACGGCGCGCATTATCCGTCACTCCAGCACCTCGCGCACCGTATAGATCCGTTTGCCCGAAGATTCGTAATAGGTGCGGACCACGAGTTCGGCGCAGAGACCGATTCCGATGAGAACGATCCCCGTAATGATCAGAAGGGCGCCCAATAGGAGGAGCGGCCTCCCGCCGATATCCGCGCCATGCCACAGCTTCAGCCATGTGAGATAGAGTTCGATGACCACACCGGCCACAAGGAGGGGACCGCCGCTGAGCCCGAAGAGCTGAAGGGGCCGTGTGGCGAATTTCTGAAAAAAGAGCATGAGAACCAGGTCCAGGAGCACGCGATAGGTACGACCGATCCCGTACTTGCTTTTTCCTTTGACCCGTGCATGGTGGGATACCGCCACCTCCCCGATGCGGGCGCCGTGAAACCCTGCCAGGACCGGTATAAACCGGTGAAGCTCGCCATAGAGAAGAAGGTGTTTGGTCAGGTCGCTCCGGTAGGCCTTGAGAGAGCATCCATAATCGTGAAGCCGCACCCCGGTGGCCATCCCGATCATCCAGTTGGCGATCAGAGAGGGAAGCCGCCTGGAAAGAAAGGGGTCCTGCCGGTCTTTCCGCCATCCGTTTACCAGATCATATCCCTGTTCGAGGGTGGTGATCATCAGAGGGATATTCTGCGGATCATTCTGGAGATCTCCATCCATGGTCACCACCATGTCCCCCAGGGCATGGTCATAGCCTGCGGTCATGGCGGCGCTCTGGCCGAAGTTCCGCCGAAACAGGATGACCCGGAGTTCCCTGTAATCCTGTTTGATGGCCCGCAGCAGATCAGGACTTTCATCCGTGCTCCCGTCATCAATGAGGATCACCTCAAATGAACGGCCCATCGGCCGCATCACCTGAAAAATCCGTTCCACAAGGTCTTTGAGATTCGGCGCCTCATTATACACGGGAACGACGATGGAAATCTCCGGACCGACGGATGCGTCTTCAGACCCTGAAAAGGCCGTTGATTCCCCTGCTTCCCTGGATGGTGAATCGGCTTTTGTCATGCGTCCCTTCATCAATCGACCTGATTCTATGCCTCAGCCGGCCTAACAGCCGCAGCCAGAAAGGTATTGGGCGGCTCGGCTGAAATACGAGAACCGGCTTTTAGACTCTTATTCCCCAGTCTTCTGTCATGAAAAACAAGAAATTATTGCCATCCTTCCACTGCACGCTTAGCCTTCCGTCATTCCGGCACGATTCTAGCCGGAATCCAGAAATACGGCGGACTGGATTCCGGCTAAGGGCATGCCGGAATGACGGGACAGCACCAGCCGTTTTGGTTGCGGTTATCCGCTTTAGAAACTATACGATAGCTCAAAAAAAGTAAACTCTTTGAATTTTCAATCCTGCACCCCCTTGCGCCTTGCGCCTCCTGCCCTGCGCCTCAAACTACCTCCCAGCCCGATACACGATACAACTACCAGGAACGGATCGACCAGGTAGTCCCACAGGTTTGTGGATTCCAGCAGCCGGAGATGGTAGGCCAGGATGACGGCCATCAGAACCATGGCAAAACGGTTTTTCATTATCAGCAGGACCACTGTGAGAAAAAACAAGAGGATGAACAGCCATGAGAATTCCCAGCCGGCTGCATAGGGATCCCACCGGCCCAGCCCCAGGGCCATCGGGTAGAGTGCCGCCCCTGCGGTGATGGCGAAAATCCAGCATGTCAGAAGGGCCTTGTCATCCAGCACCCTGATACCAAAAGTGGCCCTGACAACCCTGGAGAAGAGTATCGCCGTCAGGGGGATGCTGAAATTGGCATTGAAACCGATCAGCCAGCGGGCCAACGGCAATCCACCCACCGGAAACAGGACTATCCCGGCGCCTATGAGACCCAATACCAGGGCCGGACCCCGGCCTTGCAGGGTTCTGCCCGAGAGTGCCGTCACACCCTGCAAAAGGGCCGTTACCAGGAGAAAAGGAAAAAGGAATGAAAAGGCCCAAGTCATTATTTCAGGGTCCCTTTCATCCGGGCGTCGATCCATGCCGCGTTCAACACGATGTGCCGGATCCGTTTTCTGTTCCAGGTGTAGACCAGGTGAATCCGGCCGTCCTGTGTGCGGATCATGTAGGGATAGGAGAATTCCCCTTTCGGGGCGCTGTCGAGGGTGGCTATCCGGGTCCAGCGGCGTCCCTGGTCGTCGGACACGGCAAGGCGCAGATTTTCCCGGTTTACGGTGCTGTCATTAAAGGCCAGGAGGATCCGTTGATCTGAGAGGAGAAGAGCGTCCAGCCCGGAATCCGGATTGGGCAGGCTGAGGGGCCTCGGCTCGGACCAGCTTGCCCCGGCATCCTCTGTAGCGGCCGTGCCGATCGCCTTTTCATGGGCCCGGGACCGGTAAAACGCCCTTGCCGCGAATGGCCCCAAAGCCACCACAGAAGGCTGGATAAAGCGTTGTCCCCCGGTCATCCGGCTCTTTGTAAAATGGATTTCCGGACCCTTTAACGGTGGTTGAAGCCAGAGCATTTCCGGGAAATAACCGAGGAATTCGTGGTAGATGGGAACGGCAAAACCGCCGTTGCTCATGGAAAGGGGCCTGTTTCTGACCAGCTCACTGATGTTGAAAAAGGGACTGAGTGTCAATCGCCGGCTCCTGGTCCAGGTGGCCCCGTTGTCATCCGACCACGTTACATTAAGCGAACTGCCGGACCACCCGCCCACTGCGATGGTCACATAGATGAGCCATAGCCGCTCCCCGGGCCCGGAAAAAAGGAGCGGGTTGCCCACCTTCTTGACGTACCTGGACAGATCCCTGGATGCGGACGCCCTGTCCATAATGGTCTTCGGTCTTGACCAGGAGGCGTCCTCAGGACCTTTCAAAGAAAGAAAGACGGCCACGTCCCGGGCCCCTTCCCGGGTCCCCCCGTACCAGGCCGCAGCCAGCCCCCCCCGGGGGAGCTCGCAAATGGATCCCACATGAACCATCCCGGTCCCTGAATCCGGGCTGATGAATTCCCGGATCATAAAGGGTGCGGCAGAAGGGGACGAGGATGAGACCGGGGCGGCCGTAAATGTACCGCGATCCCGGTTCCCTGAGGAAACCCATTCATATGCGGGCCAAGCATACAGGCCCAGAGTTATCAGGCAGAGGGTGATGACGAGCCGTCTATTCATGGTTTGTGTGAGTCTTTTTAAATTCCGGCTTGCCCGGATAGCCAAGGGGTGACAGTCAAGGGCCAATCCCCTTGCATTCAAAAATTAAATTCATACACCATATCGATGCAAAAGGCCCTTGTCAACTTATTCTTTTGGTATCTCTCTGGTTTTATTGTAAAATCAAGACCACTCAACACGGTGTGGGCACTGGTGCTGAATCCATCGAATGCCGCTTTTGCCGATGATCCGGGCGTTCGTCGACAAGGCATCCATGATTCAATGTAATTTTCCCGGTGAACCCCATTGAATGCATGAACTTGCAGGGGGGAGCATATCACAGTGCCCGGCCAAAAAGCCCTTGCAAATTATCTTACATTTTTGTATGCTTTTATTTTTGTGCTTTCAGATCTTGAGGCCGTCTTATGGATATTCAACCCGGCGCCGCGGCTTGGCAAGGCGCTTTTTCGTTCAGGAGGCTCGTATGCCCGGTTTTGAGGTTTTTGGCGATGAAGAGAGGAAAGAGGTCCGGGATGTTCTGGATACGGGCGTATTGTTTCGCTATGGGTTCGATCAGGCCCGTCAGGGACACTGGAAGGCAAAGCAGTTTGAGGAGGCCTTTGCCCGACGCCTGGGCACGCCCTGGTGCCATCTCTGCTCCAGCGGAACTGCCGCCCTTTCCATTGCCCTTGCCGCCTGCGGGGTGGGTGCGGGCGACGAGGTGATCGTCCCCCCCTTTACCTTTGTGGCCACTATTGAAGCGGTTCTCCAGGCGGGTGCCGTGCCGGTGTTTGGTGAGATCGATGACACCCTCTGCCTCGATCCCAATGGGATTGAGACCGTGATAACCCCGCGCACCAGGGCTGTGATACCGGTCCACATGTGCGGCGCCATGGCAAGGATAGACGACATCAAGGAAGTCTGTGATCAAAAAGGCCTTATCCTCATAGAGGATGCCTGTCAGTCGGTGGGGGCTGCGTTCAAGGGGAAAGCCTTGGGCACGTTCGGCAGGATGGGATGTTTTTCATTCGATCCGGTCAAGACCATTACCTGCGGCGAGGGGGGTGCGGTGGTCACCGCGGATAAAGACCTTTATAGGGCGGCAGATGCCTATGCCGACCATGGGCATGACCACATGGGCAACGACCGGGGCCTTGAAGACCATCTCATTTTAGGAACCAATTTCCGCATCAGCGAGCTGAATGCGGCCGTAGGGCTCGCCCAGTTGAAAAAGCTGGACGCCATTCTGGAAACCCAGCGATCCCATAAAAAGGCCATAAAGGAGGCGCTTGCACGGTTTCCGGAGATCTCTTTCCGGAATATCCCCGATGAAGAGGGGGATTCGGCCACATTCCTCTCTTTTTTCCTGCCCGACGAGGAGAGGACAAGGGCAGCGGCAAAGGGGCTCGGTGAGGCGGGCATTGACGGCTGTTTCTACTGGTACGATAACAACTGGCACTATCTTCGGCGATGGGACCATATCAAGGCCCTTTCTTCGGCGGCCAGGCTTCCGATCAAGGATTTTGACCATTGCCCGGATTACATGCAGGTAAGGCTCCCGCAGTCCGACGCCGTCATGAGCCGGACCCTTTCCATGCAGATCAAGCTCTCGTGGACCGAGGAAGACCTGAAACAGCGAATTGAGAAGATCAAAGGGGTGTTTGCCCGGTAACCGGGGCATTTTTGATTCCTCAAATGCTGAATCCCAGTTGAACATGACGGAATCGTCACGACGAGGCGTAATGGAATGACGGGCAAGAGAAGGAGAAACGCACTGAATCAGTCGTCCTCATTGCGCTGAACCCGCAATTCCGGTTTTTTATAATTCTAAGCGGCTAACCGCAACCAAAACGGCTGTGTGCTGTCCCGTCATTCCGGCATGCCCTTAGCCTGAATTCAGTCCGCCGTACTTCTGGATTCCGGCTGGAATCGTGCCGGAATGACGGAAGGCTAAGCGTACAGTGGAAGGATGGCCATATTTTCTTGTTTTTTATGACAGAAGACCAGGGAATACGGTACTAATATTCCAACCGGGACAACGTCCCGTTTCAGAGGCCATATGTTTCGAAACTTCAAAACAGTTCCCTATGTAGTCTTCGGCAGGGACGGGTTCAACCAGCTCGATACGATCCTCCTGGAAAAACGGCGGAACCCCGAGGGGTTCATGGTCTTTCTGGTGGATGACGTCTTTGCTGACAAGGACCTCAGAAACAGAATACCGGCAGGCCCCCGCGACCTGACCCTGTGGGTGAATGTGGATGACGAACCCAAAACAGCCTATGTGGATCAGCTGACAGAGAAGGTCAGGGATTTCTCAGAGGACCTCCCGGACGGGGTCATCGGGATCGGGGGGGGGAGCACCATGGACCTGGCCAAGGCAGTATCCCTGATGCTCACCAATCCGGGGTCATCCGCCGATTACCAGGGATGGGACCTGATCCCGCACCCCGGGGTCTATCACGTGGGGATCCCGACCCTTGCGGGGACCGGGGCCGAGGCATCGCGCACCACCGTCCTTTGCGGCCCGGACAAGAAACTCGGCATCAATTCCGATTACACGCCCTTCGATCAGATCATCCTGGACCCGGAGCTGCTTTCCGGTGCGCCTTCGGACCAGCGTTTCTATACCGGAATGGACTGCTACATCCATTGCGTGGAATCCCTGAGCGGTTCCTTTCTCAATGCCTTCAGCCGGTCTTATGGTCAAAAGGCCATGGACCTCTGCAGGGAGGTATTCCTGGACGGGGGGCCGGAGAGCGATGACAAGCTCATGGTGGCCTCCTATTTCGGGGGGATGAGCATCGCCTACTCCCAGGTGGGCATCTGCCATGCCCTCTCCTACGGGCTCTCCTTTGTACTGGAGATCCATCATGGGATCGGCAATTGTCTCGCCTTTGACAAGCTGGAGGAATACTATCCTGAGGGGGTAGCGGAATTCCGTCACATGATGAAGAAGCACACCATCGACCTCCCGTGGCATCTGCTGCCGGCTTCCGGCGAACAGGAAATCGAAAAAATGGTTGACGTGGCCCTGGTCCTTGAGCCTTTATGGGAGAACGCCCTTGGTCCGGATTGGAGAGGGATCATGACCCGGGACAAGATCAAGAAACTCTACGAGAGGATCCTTACGTGAAGACACATGCAAATGGGGGAACCGGAATTCCTCAATCCCTCAATTCGCCAATCCCAGAATTCGTGTAGAAATGAAACACAAACCCGATGAAATTATCTGTCTCTATGAGATCACCAAGGCGATTCATGCCACCATGGATCTCAGACAGGCCCTGTACAAGGCCCTTGCCCTCATGTCGGAACATCTGGGGATGAATCGGGGATCCATTGCCCTCCTCAACCCCGATACCTCCGAGATCCGTATAGAAGTGGCCCATGGGATATCCAGTTCGGAAAAGACCAGAGGCCGGTACAAATTGGGCGAAGGCGTCACCGGCCGCGTCATCGAAACGGGGCGGCCGATGGCCGTTCCCAAGATCGATGACGAGCCGCTTTTTCTGGATCGGACCGGCGCCAGGAGCCGGATCAATAAATCCACCATATCGTTTATCTCCGTGCCCATAAAAGAGGGTCGAAAGGTGTTGGGGGCGTTGAGCGTGGATCGGGTATTCGAAGGGTCCGCCCCTCTGGAAGAAGACGTGAGGCTCCTGACGGTGATCAGCACCCTCATCGCCCAGAAAGTGGCCGTCCTGGAGAGCATCAACAGGGAGCAGGAACGGCTCAAAGAGGAGAATCTCCGTCTCAGGAAAGAGCTGGACAAGAAATACAGCTTTTCCAATATCATCGGGAACAGCCGCAAGATGCAGGAGGTGTTCTATCTGATCACCCAGGTGGCCAAGAGCAATGCCAACGTGCTCTTGCTGGGAGAAAGCGGCACCGGGAAAGAGCTGGCCGCAAATGCCATTCACTACAACAGTCTCCGCGCCACCAAGCCCTTTATCAAGGTGAATTGCGCGGCCCTCCCCGAAAACCTGGTGGAGGCCGAGTTGTTCGGCTATGAAAAAGGGGCCTTTACCGGGGCCAATCGGGAAAAGGCGGGAAAATTCGAGCTGGCCCACGGCGGCACGATCTTTCTGGACGAAATCGGATCTCTCGCCCTGGAGAGCCAGGGGAAACTCCTGCGGGTGCTCCAGGAAAGGGAACTGGAACGATTGGGCGGCACACAGGTCATAAAGGTCAATATCCGTCTTATCGCCGCCACAAACAGGGATCTGGCCCAATCCGTTGAACAGGGGACCTTTCGTGAAGACCTGTTTTACCGGCTGAACGTATACCCGATATATATGCCCGCCCTGAGGGAACGGGAGGCGGACATCTTGTTGCTGGCCGATTACTTCCTGGAAAAATACGCGGAGGAATACGGCAAGGACATCAAACGGATTTCAACCCCGGCTATTGAGGCCCTGACCCAATATCACTGGCCCGGAAATGTAAGGGAACTTGAGAATTGTATGGAACGGGCCGTCCTCCTGTGCGACGACCAGGTCATTCACAGCTACCATCTCCCCCCTACCCTGCAGACCGCCCAGGAGACCGGGACCCAGCAGATCCAGTCTCTGGTTGAGGCCGTGGACCGGTTTGAAAGAGAACTTCTCATCGACGCACTCAAGAGCAGTCGCGGCAACATGCGGCAGGCGGCCATGGCCCTCAAGACCACGGAACGCATTTTCGGCTATAAGGTCAAAAAATACGGGATCGAACCCAAGCAATACAGGTAGCCGCAGGCGCAACGCATCCGATTAGAACTTTCTCAGGTAGGCGTTCGTAATGGGCAACCGCCGATCCCTGCCGAACGCCTTGGGCGTGATCTTCACTCCGGGCGGCCCCTGGCGTCTCTTGTATTCGTTGAGGTTCACCATGCGGATGACATCCTTGACCGTCTTCCGGTCAAACCCTGCGGCAATGATCTCATCCGGGGCCTTGTCTTCTTCCACATAGGCATGCAGAATCCTGTCCAGCACTGGGTATGGGGGGAGGCTGTCCTCGTCTTTCTGATCGGGCCTCAATTCCGCGGATGGAGGCCTGGCAATCGTGGTTTCAGGTATGACTTCCCGGTCCCGGGAACGGTTCACATGTTGTGAAAGCTCGAACACCAGGGTCTTGGGGACATCCTTAATGGCTGCAAATCCCCCTGCCATATCGCCGTAAAGGGTGCTGTACCCCACTGCAATTTCGCTCTTGTTGCCGGTGGTGAGCACCAGCCATCCGTACTGGTTGGAGAGCGCCATCAATATATTGCCGCGGATGCGGGCCTGGATATTTTCGTGGGCAAGGCTGTGACGGGTGTTATCCATAATCGTATCGGTGGCACGCAGGTAGGCCTCGTAAATCTCCAGAATGGGGACGGTGATCAGTTGAATCATCAGGTTTTCAGCAAGACGGCCTGCGTCGCCGAGGGTCTCGCAAGAGGTGTACTGCGAGGGCATGGTGACTCCCACGACATTTTCCGGACCCAATGCATCCACCGCAATGACCGCGGTCAGGGCCGAATCGATCCCCCCGCTCAGCCCCATCAATACTTTTTCAAAACCGTTCTTGGCCGCATAGTCTTTTATTCCCAAAACAAGGGCTTGATAGATCTCTTCCAGCCTGCCGTACCCGTCCGTGGTGGGGAGGGAGGCTTCCGGGTTTGGGTGATCTTCATAAGATTCCAGGCGGGCGGAGACCAACCGGGGTTCATCCGGCAGTCCTGGTCTTTCAGGCACCCTTGACGCTTCAACCTGAATATCGGTGATCAGGGTTTCTTCCTCAAAGCGTCTCGCCCGCGCCACCACCCTCCCCTGTGGATCCATCACAAATGAGCCGCCATCAAACACCAGTTCGTCTTGCCCTCCCACCAGATTATTGAAACAGAAAAAGGCGTTTCCGAGGCGGGCGAAATGGCTCGCCCTCTGAAGACGGAGGCCCAGTTTGCCCGCGTGAAAAGGGGAGGCCGAGATATTTAATATGATGTCCGCATGAGCGGTTTTTACGAACGATTCCTGACAGCCGCCGTCTATCCATATGTCCTCACAGATGGTCAAGAAGAAGCGCATCTGTTTCAGGTTAAACCCGCCCGCCTCTGATCCTCTTACAAAATAGCGTTTTTCATCAAATACCCCGTAATTGGGAAGTTCAATCTTATAATAACTCGCTATCCGCGTCTGGTCCTGAAAGACCGAGGCCGCGTTATACACCTTGTCATCGATATGATCCGCATGACCTATGACAGCCGTGATCCCTTCAGTGGTTTCGCCGACCCGTTCCAGCCAATCGAGGTTGTCCTGCAGGAATCCGCGCTTCAGGAGGAGATCTTCCGGCGGGTATCCGCAGACTGAAAGCTCCGGAAAGGTGATGATATCCACGCCTTGGTCGCGCGCGTGGTGAATGGCTTCGATGATCTTCGCCGAATTATTTGAGAAATCACCGACCGTGGTGTTGATCTGGGCCTGGGCAATCCTGATGACAGGCATGTGGCGAACCTCCCTGTTGATGGTGACGCACAGGATTATGCAATTTATTTCACCGTGGAACAAGTGCAAATTGGGTTCAGAGGTTCACGTTTCATGACCGCTCACATTGAAAATGACATGGGGATTAAAATATTACATTTATGTCATATTTATTAAGCTATGCTACAAAACTGAATTAATTATCCCAACCCCTCCCCGCCTCAGTATCACGTTATAATCCATAAATACAGATAGTTATAATGTCTCTAATCCTTATCGATTCCTATGGTATGTTCCTTGCTCATGGTAGAAAACAAGTTTATCCCGGGGATTGAATATTCTGCATTAAGGCTCGCAGGGGGTTCTCATGAAAAAAATTGAAGCAATCATCAAACCATTTAAGCTGGATGAGGTGAAGGCGGCCCTGGCCGGAATCGGGGTAAAAGGGATGACCATCAGTGAGGTCAGGGGCTTTGGCCGTCAGAGGGGGCATAAGGAGGTCTACCGTGGGGCTGAATACCAGGTGGATTTTGTAGCAAAGGTTAAGCTGGAGGCGGTCCTTGAGGCATCCATGGTCGTGAAGGCCGTGGCCGCGATTCAGGAACAGGCCCGAACCGGCGCCATAGGAGATGGCAAGATTTTTGTTTTGCCGCTTGAAGACGTTGTCCGCATCAGGACCGGGGAAACCGGTAAAGATGCTATCTAAATGAAGAGGGAGGAAAGTTGTGATGAAAACGATGGTGATGTTCTTGATGCTGTTCAGCAGCCTTCTGGTCTCCGTGACATGGGCGGAGGATGATCTACCGACCCCCATGTCCAACAAGGAGGCCATTGCCCTGGTTCAGACCCATGCGGATTATGTCTGGACCCTGGTGGCCGCGGCCCTGGTCTTCTTTATGCAGGCAGGCTTTGCCATGGTGGAGGCCGGATTCACCCGGGCCAAAAACGCCATCAATATCATGATGAAAAACCTGATGGATTTTTCCATGGGGACCCTGGCCTTCTGGGCCATCGGCTTTGCATTCATGTTCGGCGCGTCAGGATCCGGGTGGATCGGGACCTCCGGATTCTTCCTGAGCGACTTTACGCCCGATGGGGATCCGTGGGTCCTCGCATTCTGGATGTTTCAGGTGGTTTTCGCCGCCACTGCGGCCACCATTGTATCGGGGGCCATGGCGGAGCGAACCCAGTTCAAAGGGTATCTCCTGTACAGTCTCTTTATCTGCGGATTCATTTATCCGATATTTGGAAGCTGGGCCTGGGGCGGCCTGTTTCACGGGGGCGGCTGGCTGGAAAAACTGGGATTCATCGATTTTGCCGGGTCCACGGTGGTCCATTCGGTCGGCGGTTGGGCCGCCCTGGCAGGAACCCTTGTCTTGGGACCCCGCATCGGAAAGTATGACAAAGACGGAAAGGTGAGGCCGATTCTGGGTCACAATCTCCCCCTGGCCGCCCTGGGGGTGTTTATCCTCTGGCTGGGATGGTTTGGATTCAACCCCGGTTCCACCACTGCCGCCAACAAGGATATCGCCATGATCTTTGTCAATACCAACCTGGCCGCCGCCACCGGCGCCGTGTTCGCCATGATAACGTCCTGGATTAAGCTCGGCAAACCCGATGCGGGCATGAGCCTCAACGGCGCCCTGGCCGGACTGGTGGCCATTACCAGCGGTTGCGCCTCGGTATCCCCATCGAGCGCGGTGATCATCGGGGCAGTCGCAGGGATACTGGTGGTGGTATCCGTCTTCTTCTTTGACAGGATCAGGGTGGATGATCCGGTGGGCGCTGTTTCGGTCCATGGGGTCAACGGGGCCTGGGGCACCCTCGCGGCCGGAATCTTCGCCATGGGCGGTACGTCGGTCAGGATCATCGGCATTCAGCTACTGGGGATCGGCGTCTGCTTTTTGTGGACATTCGGCACCGCATACCTGTTGTTCAAGATCATCCATAAGACCATCGGCCTGAGGGTCACCCCTGAAGAGGAGGCCGAAGGGCTCGACTATACGGAACACAGGGGAAATGCCTATCCCGACTTCGAGATATCGACCTATGTGCAGCGTTAGATCTTAAAGATGACATCCATGAAATCATTTACAGGGGCGTCCGCGCCCCCCAAATTAAAATAAGGAGGAAAGAGATGAAACGGAAACTAGGTCAAAGGGTCATGATGCTGTGGATTGCAGGGCTTGCACTGGGACTGGCCCCCCCGGCCTGGGCAACGGAGAAATACCTCCCCCCCGGAGAAGGCACAACCGTGGCTGCGGCAGATCAGGAGGTTACAGACCGGCCGACCGCCTCGGCGGATGTGGCCTTCCTCAGCCAGTACATCTGGCGGGGATATGCCCTGAGCAAGGACAGTCTGGTGATTCAACCGGCGGTGACGGCCGCATTTAAAGGGTTCAGCCTCAATCTTTGGGGCAACCTGGATACCGATGTTTATCAAGGCGCTTACGAGGGAGACTCCAAGTGGAACGAAACAGACCTCACCTTCGGGTATGATACCAGTTTCGGGATATTGGGGATAGGCGCCGGGTTCATCTACTATGCCCTGGACGGGGCCGACGACTGGAAGGAGGTTTATCTCAGTCTCGGGGTGGACACCCTTCTGGCCCCCACGCTCACGGTTTACAGGGAGATCTCCAAAAACCAGGGGTGGTATGTCAATTTAGGGATATCCCATTCCTTTGAGCTGCCCGGGGAGATGACCCTTGACCTGGCCGGATCCGTGTCTTACTGGGGGTCTGACAATGACAATATGGTGGAATACAACAGCGACCTGTCAAGGACTGCCGAGCGGTTCAGCGGGCTCCACGACGGTCTCGTCTCCGTGGGGCTGACCATACCATTTTGGAAATACTTCACCGTTGTTCCCTCCATTGCCTATGCCTTTCCCCTGTCCCACCAGGCGGACAATGAAATGCAGGCCCTGAGCTGGGGGGGAAATGCCAACCATGTCTTCGGCGGGGTGACGCTCTCCGTGGCATTCTGATCCCATTTTTCAAGCTCCCCGTAAGCCCCTCTGCGGCTGGTCGACCTGCTGCAGGGGGCTTTAAAAAAACAACCCCCCTGCAAGGGTTAAAGGCATACACGTCCAAGGCGATACGGCAGTGAAAGCTGTCTCAGATGCTTCCGGCGCCTCATGCAGTGCGGAGGGATGAAGAGGCGCCCTGGAATGCGGCCAGCTTGTCCCTGTCCAACCGTCCCAGGGAAATCCTGAGGGGATCTTTGCTTTGCCGTGCACGCCTGAGCCAGTTTGAAATCTCGGACTTGAGGTCCTCTTCGCCGACCCCTTTTCTCCGGACCTCGGACCGGACATCGTTGTCCATATCCCCTGAATTGAGAAACGTCCATGTGTCGCCGTATCTGGAGACCACTCCCGTATGCCCCTTGTCGCCGGCTGAAAATGAGACGATAAGACCCGCCTCCAAATACGGCTCCAGATCTTTCCAGATCTCGGCAGCACGCGGCTGAGCCCCATCACGCCCTGTGATGGTCCGGTCAAACACCGGGGTGGAAGAGGCCTCGATCAACCCATTGCCGGTCAGGTAGGCATTCATTGGAAGTCCATTCTCCTTTGCGGCATGGATGAGATGCGCCTGCAGCCCATCTTTGCCGCCGTAACGAACGCCCATCTCCTTGAGACCCGCCACCACCAGTTCATAACAGTCAAGCCTTTCATAAGGGGTTCCGATATGAGGCTTCAAAACCGTTGCCAGGGTCCCTGAAACATCACCGGTGCGGACAGTGCGTGCGGCGACTTTCCCGATTTTCTCGGGAGATGAAAGTTCCTGCTTCGCGGCCTGCGTGCCGGGCGAAGGAACCGAAGAGTCGAGCGTATCAGGGGAAGGCCCTTGCAAGGGGGAAATTGACTGACCCTCCCATACCACCTCATGGGTGGCACGATCGATGAATATGTCTTCTCCTTCATGGAGCGTTCGAAACGCCTTCCGGGCATTGGCCTCTGAATGGATGATCTCCCAGCAGTCATTTCGAAGGTCGGGATGGGATATGAGCAGATGGGAGGCGGTGGGGGCTTCCCGGGAGATGGTCCCGACATGGATCAGGCCGGAGCCGACGTTGCCATGGCCCGACGGGGGGGCGGAACCTGAAACCCTTTGGGTCTCTGGGGTTTGAATCCGGCGCTGCAATACTTCTTTAAATCCGGACGGCGCATCCCCGCTCTTCGTGCCCGGGGCACGCGCTTTTCCCTGCATGCGCTGAATTTGAATGGATTCGATCGTGTGGCCCATTTTTTAAATACCTCTTCCGCATATAGACAGCAATATCCATGCCATCACAATTCAATGTCCCGTTTTCTCAAGTCCTTCGAATAACAGGAAATTTCAATACTGCAGGGCCTTGGGGGGAATGCCGATCGCTCCGTCACACCGTCAAAATTGCCTACACACACGGTGAAAACAGGGCAATTCATGCGCATCGTTCATGCCGGCAGAATTGGCAAACCTATCGCTCACGGACCCGGGCCTCGCCCCGTCTTATGGGTCCGCGTAATGATATTGAGAATTTTAGACGTGTATCCTGCCGGGCCGGGGTTTGATAGACAGAAAACCTCAAGGGGGCGGCCCCCGTCCTGAATACGCAAAAAGATGCCCATTGACATCGGACCCGGTTTTACCTACCATGCGCGGAAATCCATTCCGCGAATCACAGGCAGGGGGCCGAAACCGATCTTGAAAGACCCGAGAGTCATTGTCATTGCCCAGAACCAGCCGTTGGATACCGACGCCCACCTGAGGCGTAAGCTGGCGGATGCCGAGGAGAGGGCCGAGCGACAGTCCGCCCGCTTTCCCGACCTGGACCTTTCGGCCATTCAAAAGGGCGTCCACCGGAATATAATGGAATCCCTATTGTTTATCGACGGCCGGTACATGGACCTCCTGGATCTGATGAATTTTGTAAGATGCGGCCGCCACATTCCAGAGATCACCCCGGAGAACGTGACGCAGCACTATTCCCTGGCCAATACCGTGACCCTCAACGGCATCTATCTTTATCAATACCTCCTCGCGCACGGATACGATCCGGTCGTTGTCCAGAACTATGCCACGGCCGATCTTCCCGGCCTCCTTGAGGAGGATCCGCTGGCGGTATGCATCTCTTCCAATTTCATCTTCATGAACGATATCAATGAAATGGGCGGGGTTATCAAGCGGATCGCCCCGCACGTACCGGTTATTGCGGGGGGGATGCTGGTCAAAAAGGTCCTGAATGATGGGGAGCGGTTTTCAGATAAGACCCTGGATTTCATGGGCGGTTTTCACGGCCATGTGGATGCGTTTGTGGTGGAGGCCATGGGAGAGGCGACCCTGGTGAAACTCCTGGCGGCCCTGAGACAGGGACGGGATCTGGATTGTGTCCCCAATCTGGCCTATTTTAATGGAGAGGGGCGCATGGTCTTCACCCCGCGGGAACAGGAAGAGATCCATATGGACCAGACCGCGATTGCATGGGACCGGGTCCCCAAAAACTATCTCCGCAATATTCTTCCGGTGAACAGCAGCCGGGGCTGTTATTACCGGTGTCGTTTCTGCACCTATCACTGGCTGTTTCCAAAGGTCCACTACAAATCAATGGATGTTCTGAAGGATGAGCTGAAGAGAATCGATGCGCTGGGGTCTGTCACCCACGTCCGGTTTACCGACGACAATTTTACTGCCAACAGGGAAAGAATGACGTCCGTGCTGGAGATGATGGTCGCCCAGGGGTTCGGGTTTACCTGGTCGTCATTTGCGCGGGCCAGCGCCTTGAGGCCGGAACTGGTGAGGCTCATGAAGGCGTCCGGATGCGAATTCGTGGATCTGGGGCTGGAATCGGGGAGCCAGACCATCCTGGACAATATGGACAAGCGGCTGGAAAAGGAACAATCCCTGAAAGCCATACAGATGCTCAACGATAACGGCATTGAGAGCAGGGGGAGTTTTATCATCGGCTATCCCGGCGAGACCGTGGATACCTTTTCAGAGACCATCCAATTCATAAACCAGAGCGGGCTTCCCTATTATCATCCCTATCTCTTTTATTATACCGGAAACACCCTGGTGCACCGGGAGAGAAAGACCCTCGGCCTTGAAGGCCTCGGCCTGGCATGGCGGCATCATACCATGGATTCGATGGAGGCCTCCCGGCTGATGGCACAAATGGTGGAAAGGGTCGACCAAAGCTTTACCGACGGTCAGGCCTATGTCGAGGAGATCTACAAGCTCCTCCGGGGGGAAGGATACGCTCCGGCAGAAATAAGAAAACTTTTTCGATTGAAGAGAGGGTTGCAGTTGAGTATAAAGGGGATCCGGGCCGGTGAACGGGGTTCAGAAACCGAGAAGATCCTTTCAGAGCTGGAGACCCTGGTCAGGTGACGGGCGCAAGACATGGACATCGGAATCCTGAGCGTACAAGACGAGCGATACCCTCCCAACCAGAGGTTGATGGAGGCCGCAGCCCGGTCAGGATACCGGGCCAGGCTCATCCACACCAGGGACTGCCTTCCAAAGATCATCGGCGGCCGACCCGGGATGACCGTGGAGAGTGGGGGCAAACCGGATATCCTCCTCCCCAGGATCGGGGCGACCATCAACGACTATGCCTTAGGGGTGGTACGTCATTTTGAACTCTCGGGCGTGGCTGTGGTCAACGGCATTAAAGCGATCCTTCTGGCACGAAATAAATTCCTGAGTCTCCAGGCCCTGGCCGCGGCCGGTCTTCCGGTGCCGGACACACTGCTGGCGGTTAATGCAAGGGGGGCTCAAGAGGCCGCGGAAACCCTTGGGGGTTATCCGGTGGTGGCCAAGATGCCCTCCAGCAGGCAGGGCCAGGGTGTGCTCCGTATCGATTCAGCAATCACATCGGATTTTGTCATGGAGAATCTCCAGGACAATTCCCGGGGAGTGCTGGTTCAGGAGTACCTGATCCCCGAGAACCGGAGAGATATCCGGGCCTTTGTAGTGGGTGGGGAGGTCGTGGCCGCCATGGAATTGACCCCCCTTGCAGGAGATTTCAGATCGAATATTCATTTGACGGGATCGGGAAAAGGGCTCACATTGGATGAGGAGCTGTCGGAACTGGCCGTCCGTTCGGCCGAGGTCCTGGGCCTGGAGATTGCCGGGACAGACATCATTGTGGATAAAGAGGGGACTCCGAAGATCATTGAGGTCAATTATTCTCCAGGGTTCAGGGGGCTGGAACAGGCCACCGGAGTGGATATCGCCTCCCGGATCATCGGATATGTATCTCACAAAATTATGATGGGGAAGCCATGCATATCGCCTTTCTGATGGACCGGCTGGAATCCATTGAACCGGAAATGGAGACCACCAGCCACCTGATGTATGAATGCAACCAGAGGGGACATTCCGTCTATTTTCTCGAACCCCATGACATCTACATCCGGAAAAAGGCGGTGGTCGCCAGGATGCGCAACATCACGGTGGACCCCGGCCTCTCCATGAGACAATACTGGCGCGCCCTCATCAAGTGCCTCAAAAAGGACGAACTCGTATTCGAGACCATCTCCGACCTGGACGCCCTCTTTCTGAGAAAAAATCCGCCCATCGTCTATCAGACCATGGAATTTCTGTCATCGGTGAGCGACAAGGTCTTCATGATCAACAGCGCCGCCGGCCAGATCCTGGCCAACAGCAAGCTTTATATCCTCAACTTTCCGGATATTATCCCGGAAACCCACGTGTCCAGAGATCCTGCGAGGCTCAGAAAAATCATCAATGATTTCGGGGGGGCCATGGTGGTCAAGCCGCTTCAGAGATATGGGGGCGAAGGGGTGATCAAGGTGAGCGTCAAGGACCAGGAAAACCTCCACTCCCTCATCAATTACTATGTCAAGGCCTATCGTTCCTATCCTGAGAGAGCGGCGATCATGGTGCAGGAATACCTGGATGTGGTGGGGATGGGGGGGGATGTCCGGATTCTCCTGTTAAATGGAGAGATCCTGGGGGCCATGAAACGAAGGCCCCGTAAGGGAGAATTCAGGACCAATATCCACGCCGGGGCAAGGGCGTTCAAGCACGATCTGACCGATCCGGAGAGGGAGATCTGCCGGGCCATCAAGAAAAAACTGGTTGAGGACGGCCTATTTTTCGTGGGAGTTGACGTGATCGGCGACAAACTGGTAGAAATTAATTGTCTCAGCCCGGGAGGCATCCCCCGCATCAACCGGCTGGACAAGGTCCGATTGGAGGTGGCTGTTATCGATTTTATTGAGCAAAAAGTCGCTGAGATGAAAGGAACGATCTGATTTCGGCGAACGCAATAAAGAAGAAAACCATTTAACCAAAGAAAGGGAAAAACAATGCACCCTATGTATCAAAAAAGAGAGAAAGATTTCTGCGGTTGGGTCCTGATGCTCGCATGCGCGGTCATGATATTTTCCGGCATTCTCTTTGCCGGTTCCAATGCCGCTGCAGGAGAAATGCTCAAAATGGGTTTTCTGGAAGAGCCCAAGACCCTCAATGTATGGCGGGCCAGCGATACGTGGTCACGAAAGGTGCTGGGGCTTTTATACCAACCCCTTTATGTGCGGGACCCGGAAACCCTGATGCTGATTCCCTGGCTGGCGGCCGAACAGCCCCTTTTTGATGAAAAAGACCTCTCGTATACCATCAAGCTCCGGCCCGCGACGTGGTCTGACGGCACGGAACTGACCTCAGAGGATGTGGCGTTCACGGCGAATTTCATCAACGAGTTCAAGATCCCGCAATATTATTCCAAGTGGAACTTCATCGACAGGATAGAGACCCCGGACAAACATACGGTAAAGTTTTACCTCAAGGAACCGCAGGCCATCTTTGTCAGTCGAAGCCTGACCACCCCGATTGTCCAGAAAAAAGAGTGGGTGGATCGGATTGAGGCCGCAAAAAAGACCGAAAAGCCACTGGGAACGCTCCTCAATGAAAAAATAGAAATCCCGGTCAGCAGCGGGCCGTTCGTTCTGAAGGAGTGGCGGGACGGATCTTATTTGTTCCTTCAGAAGAACCCCCATTTTTTCGGAACCGGTAAAACCATCAATGGGCGACTTCTGGGCCCCTACATCGACGGGGTGATCTTCAAGATTTTCGGGACCTCCGACGCCGCCATTCTGGCCCTGAAGAAGGGGAGCATCGATATGTTCTGGTGGGGCGTTCAGCCCGGTTACATGGAGGACTTGAGGGCCAATCCGGATATAGAGTTATTTCAAAACGAAAAGAGCTCCCTCTACTATATGGGGTTCAATGTCAGGAAGCCGCCGTTCAATGATCCGAACCTGAGGAGGGCCGTTGCCACCCTGGTGGATGAAGATTTCATCATCAAACGGATCCTTCAGGGATACGGGGCAAAGATGTATTCCATCGTCCCTGCGGGAAATACCTTCTGGTACTGCCCGGATGTTCCCAAATACGCCGTGGGTCTCGACAGGGAAGCGCGTATCCGGAAGGCCTTTCAAATCCTTCGGGATGCGGGATACACCTGGCAGATCGATCCGGTTGAGGCCTCGGGAAAGGTGGTGAACGGCGATGGGATCATGCACCCGGACGGCCGGCCCATGGAGAAATTCACCATTTTGACGCCTCCGGCCGACTATGACCCCCACCGGGCCATGTGCGGCATGATGATGCAGGAATGGCTCAGGATGCTGGGCATCCCGGCTTTTTCCAAGCCGATGGCCTTCGGGGCACTGCTGCAGCAGGTAAAGGCCCGGCATGAATTTGAGGCATTTGTCCTGGGATATGGCAATCTCTCCCTGGACCCGGATTACCTGCGGAATTTTTTCATCTCGCGCAACGACAAACCCAGCGGATGGAATATGAGCGGGTATAACAACCCGGAATTTGACAAAATCGCCGACGAATCCGCACGCACCATGGACCGCGACAAGCGGCAGGCATTGATTTGGGAGATGCAGAAGATCATCATGAAGGATGTCCCATATCTCCCCCTCTACAACCCGAAGCTGGTTGAGGCCGTACGCAAAGGGCGGTTTACCGGATGGGTTCAGATGTTGGGGGGCATCGGCAGCGTCTGGACGTTTTGCGAGTTAAAACCGGCCAAATGATATAAGCGCAAAGCGCCAGGGGCATCGTGCATACCGGAAAGTCTTCCTGCATGCCCCCTGCTCCCTGCGCTCTGCGCCATGCACCACGCGGGAAAATATGGAACTGCGAAAATATATCGGCCGAAGACTGGTCCAGATCGTCATTATCTTTTTCATCATCCTGACGGTGCTCTTCCTCCTGTTCCGCCTGGCGCCGGGCGATCCGGTATCGCGAATGGTGGATCCGGATATGACGCCTGAGGATGCCCATCGACTCATGGTCGAGCTGGGCCTGGACAAGCCGTTAGGAATACAATATCTGGTCTATCTCAAAAATTTTTTCACCGGTCATTTCGGATTTTCGTTCCATTATGGGGAACCGGTGGTCAATATTATATGGAACCGCCTCCCCAACACTGTCCTGTTGTTCACCACATCCATTATACTATCGGCACTGGTGGGCGTATTCCTGGGCAAGATCGCTTCATGGCACAAAGGAAAAAAGATCGATTCCTTCCTGACCATCGGAGCCCTGGTGACCCACACGGTCTTTTTGCCGTGGCTTGCCCTCATCATGATCTGGCTCTTTTCCTACAAGTTTAACTGGTTCCCCATCACCGGAATGATTTCGGAAGACGTATGGCTGGATCCGGATTCAGGCGTTGTTAGGAAGACTTTGGATGTCGCGTATCACATGATCCTCCCCCTGTCCACCCTCTTCCTGATCCACTTCGGGGCCTACCTCCTGATCATGCGGAGCAGCATGCTGGAGACCCTGAAAGAGGACTACATACTGACCGCAAGGGCCAAAGGGCTTGAGGAAAAGGTGATCCGGGACCGGCATGCCGCCCCGAACGCCGCCCTCCCGGTGGTCACCAGTGTGGGCCTGAGCCTGGCCTTCTCCATCAACGGGGGGGCATTGACCGAGACGGTCTTCACCTGGCCGGGCATCGGGAGGGAGCTGGTGTCCGCGGTCAGCCAGAACGATTACCCCCTGGCCCAGGCCTCCTTCTTGCTGATTGCCGCAGTGGTCCTGGTCTCCAACTTGGTGGTGGACGTCCTCTATGCATATCTGGATCCGCGGATACGGTATTAACAGAAAATGCCTGACCATAGATATTTGAAATTTGGACGCGTTACCCATCACCCATTGCGGGTTGCGGACCCTGAGAATGGTAAGTAGATAAAATGCCTGAAGTTATTTTAAAGCGATCGGCGTCGGACACGGCAGTGAGATTTGAGTGATCCTATGACAGCCAGAGAAAAATATCCCCTGCTGAACAGCTTCCTGGAAGGCTGGTCCATATTCAAGCAGAGCCTCGTGGGAAGGATCGGACTGGTTCTCCTGATCCTATTTGCCCTGATGGCCGTGTGCAGCTATATCCCACCATGGATAGATCCGATGTACAACCCGATGACCGGGGTTGATCCGGACATCACCTGCTGCACGCCTCCCAGCCTGAAACACTGGCTGGGGACGGACTTCATGGGTCGGGATATCCTGAGCCAACTCCTGGCAGGGGCCCGGGTGGCCTTCATGGTGGGCATCTCAGCCGCGGTCATGAGTATTGTCCTGGGTGTTGCCATCGGTATGACGGCCGGATACATGGGCCGGCTTATGGATACCCTTCTCATGAGACTGGCCGACATGATCATGGTCATGCCGACCCTTCTGGTGGTCCTGATCCTTTCCGCGGTATTCGGTCAGCTCAATATCTGGACCATTGTCCTGATTATCGCCCTGTTCAGGTGGCCCGGGGTCTCCCGGATCATCCGGGGCCAAACCCTTTCACTGAAGCAGCGGCCTTTTATCGAGGCTGCCAAGGTGGCGGGAGCCTCCCATTCCCGGATTATTTTTCAGCATATAATGCCCAATGTCCTTCCCCTCGCCTTCCTGTTCATGACCTTCAGGGTCACGTCCGCCATTATCACCGAGGCCGCCCTCGCCTTCCTGGGATTTGGAGATCCCGGGACCGTAAGCTGGGGCATGATGCTCCAATGGGTATGGAAGACCGGCCATATGTTCAAGGCGCCCTATTGGCTTCTCCCTCCGGGCATGTGCATCTCGTTGATCACCCTTTCCTTTTACATGTTGGGAAGGGCCATGGACGAGGTGCTCGATCCGAGGCTGAGGAAGGAGGACCAGACAGATTAGATGGCCCTATTAGAGGTAGACAACATCAGCATCGGTTATAATACACGGAAAGGCTACGTGAAGGCCGTGGAAGGGGTGTCCTTTGCCTTGGAGCAGGGACAGTCCCTCGGCCTGGTAGGGGAATCTGGCTGCGGCAAGACCACCATCGGCATGGCCCTCATGGGGCTGCTTCCGCCCAACGGCTCGGTCAGAAACGGTCGCATTCTGCTGGAAGGAAGAAACACCCTGGCCATGTCGGAAGAGGAGAAACGCCGCATCCGGTGGCGGGAGATGGCCATGATCTTTCAGGCCGCCATGAACGCCCTGAACCCGGTGCAACGGGTGGGAGATCAGATCGCAGAGGCGATACTGGTCCACAATTTATCCCTCGATAAGGACGCGGCCCTTGCCCAGGTGGAGGGGCTTTTCGATCTGGTAGGGATCCCGCGGGAACGTCTGAGAGACTACCCTCACCAGTATAGCGGCGGAATGAAACAGCGGGCGGTCATCGCCATGGCATTGGCCTGCCATCCCAAGGTGATCATTGCCGACGAACCCACCACTGCCCTGGATGTCATTGTCCAGGATCAGATCCTGGATGAGGTGAGGGCCCTGCAACGGGAATTCAATATCGGCATCATATTCATCTCCCACGATATCTCCATCGTGGCGGATATGTGTCACGACATCGGCGTCATGTATGCGGGTCAGTTGGTGGAACTCGGGCCGTGGCAGACCGTGTTTGAAACTCCGGCCCATCCCTATACAAAGGCCCTCCTCTCATCATTTCCCACACTGACCGGCAAGAAGACCGACCTGATACCGATTCCGGGGGAAACGCCCAATCTGATCAGCCCGCCGATCGGGTGCCGTTTCTGTGATCGCTGTCCAGAGTCCCAGACGTTCTGCAAAGGTACCCCCCCGCAGTGGGTGGACATCGGTTCAGGGCACAGGGTTCTCTGTTGCAGGGTCTGAAGGGATCGAGATTGGAAACTGGAAGCTTGAAAATGGCTGAAGAAAACAGACCGATTCTCCAGATGAGGAACATCAACAAGATCTACAGGGGCAAGGGAAACCTTTTCCGGGGTTCGGGGAAGGACGTCATTGCCCTCAACCGCATTTCCCTCGATATATTTAAGGGGGAGATATTCGGGCTGGTGGGAGAAAGCGGCAGCGGCAAGACCACCGCTGGACGGTTGATTGTCAGACTGGAGGAGATGACGTCCGGACGCATATTCCTGGACACCCATGAGGTGAGCAGATTAAAGGGGCGGTCCCTTAAGGCCTTCCGTCGAAAGGTCCAGATGATCTTTCAAGATCCGTATCAGTCTCTGAATCCCCAGCGATCCATCTATGATACGGTATCCGAGCCGTTGAAAATCCACCGGATGGGGAAGGCTTCCGATAGAAAGGACAGGGTCAGAGAAGCCTTAAAAGCGGTCGGTCTCTCACCTCCCGATGATTATCTCTACAGATATCCTCATCGACTCAGCGGGGGCCAGCGGCAGCGGGTGGCCATTGCCAGGGCCATGGTCCTGAATCCCGAGTTCGTCATTGCGGACGAGCCCACCTCCATGTTGGATGCCTCTATTTCGGCCCAGATATTCAACATCCTGCTGACCATGAGGAAGAACCTCGGGGTCACCCAGATGTTCATTACCCACAGTCTGGCCGCAGCCCGATACCTCTGTGATCGGATCGCCGTTATCTACCGTGGGCATCTGGTGGAGCTGGGCCCGGCGGAGGGGGTCATCCAGAATCCCCGGCACCCCTATACCCAGGCCCTGATCGATGCCGTTCCCAAGTTCGGACACAGCAAAGACGCCAGACGGTACGGGACCCTTCTCGTCAAGGATCAGGAGGACAGAGAGGACAACGGGTGCATCTTCTATCCGAGATGCGCGGTCGCCGATAATGACCTGTGCGCCCGAAAAGAACCCGGATTGACCGAGATCAAGACCGGCTGCTGGGTCGCCTGTTTTCGCCAGGGGAGCAGTGAGAGCAGTCTGAACCCCTTTTCATATGGTCTGGCCGAAGGCCAATGACCCGGCTGTGAGGGTCCGGTGGCCGGGGTAACGCCGATGTTCTTGCAGGAGTTGGAGCACGTCAGGAAACGGTTTCAAGCCCTTGCCGGCAGCTTGGTCGGGGTGAGCATAACGGCCTTTTCACGGATTGTCCCCGCCTATTTTCTCGACTCCTATCATGTGGCAACCGTCAGCAGAACCGCCGACCTCCCCCTTCTGAGAAAACGGACCGACATCTTCTGCCTGGAAGAAGCCGGGGGAACGCTCCCGGAACAGAGCCGCGATTCCGCCTCCCTCCTTGCCCATACCCTGACAAGGGGCTATCTGAACAGTTTGCCGGGGTTGAAGTACCTGTTCCTGTATCAGAGCTATCCGGATCTGAAGGACCTGGCGAGGGAAGAGGGATGGATTCCCCTGGCCAACCCGGCAGACCTCCGTCTCAGGCTCAGGGAGCGGGCCTTTTTTCAGCAGATGGCCGCGGACCTGGATCTCTGTCAGGTGCCCGGCGCCATCCAACCCATCGCAGTCCTTCATGAAAAGGACTACGCAGTGTGGGCCGGGGACCTGGGACCGGAGCTGGTGGTCCAGCTCCCGGACATCGCCCAGGGCGGGGGGAGAGGGACCTTCTTTATCCGTTCGGCACAGGACTATGACCGGCTCAGGGAGCGGTTGAAAGGGCATGTCTGGCGGGATATCCGTCTCACATCTGCCCTGATCCGTAGGTTCGTTAAGGGAATCGCGGCCAGCGTGGCCGTCTGTGTGACGCGACACGGCATCCTGATATCAGGGCTCCAGAAACAGCTCATCGACCTCCCCTATTGCGCAAATCCCGCTGAGAACGGCATATTCTGCGGCCACGTATGGGATGGGAACCCCTGGGCTCCGGCGGTTCGTTCCGCGGCCATTAAACAGGCCGAGAAGGTCGGGAAATATGTGGCCGCCCTGGGATACCGCGGGATCCTGGGAATCGACTTCGTGATCGATGAAAAGGCCGAAGGGGTTTATCCCATCGAGATCAACCCGCGCCTTACCGGGGCGTTTCCCATGGTCTCGCTCCTCCATATCCAAAACGGGATCATCCCCTTGGACATATTCCATATCCTCGAGTTCATGGATCTCCCCTACCGGATAGACGTGGCAGAACTGAACAGGCGATATCAAACGCCTCTGAAAGGGAGCCATCTCCTCCTCTTTTTTCCACCCCATGGGCGACAGGTGCGGGGATTCGGGCTTCGGGCCGGCGTCTACGAGGCCGGGCCGAGAGACAAGGCCGTCCGGTTTGTCAGGGAGGGAACAGGGTACCGGGATATCCGGAACCAGAACCAGTTTGTCGTGGTGGATGGGCCGCCCCTATCAGGAACCGGCGAGAGGATCTCTGGGGATTCCTTTTCAAGGCTGTGTCATCTCCTTTTTTCCTACCCTGTTTCAGATGCCGGGACCGCCCTGACCCCCCATGCCCGCAGGGTGCTCGACTGGATCTACGGCTTGAATGATGAATGAGGAAAGCACAAATCCTTTTAATCAAAATTGATAAGCACCTGCTTCATTTTCTCCCCCGATAAAAAGTATCTTCTGGAAACCTCAAAAATTACAGGACACCAAGATGTTGAGATATGCCCACGTGGTCCAACCCCTATGAATTCAGACTGCCTTTCCGACGCACACAAGGTGCTGGGGGTCCTGATTCGAAACATTATGACCAATCTACCACATAGCACTTCCGGATGCAACCAAAACAAGCGACATTGTTAAAAACGGATTATGATTAATGTTAACTACAATTAATTGAGTTCATATGCATCGTTTTTTAATCCCGGAATCCCGCATCATTTTTTCGATCAGGCAGAGAGGGGTTGAGGAGTTTGAAAACGAGAAGGTGCCCGGAACCGGGGAAACAGGGCAGCCCGACGCGGAGGGATCACTTGAAGAGCCAACCCCACCCGGTAAAAGGGAGGAGGCCGTTCCCCGCAAACGCACATATCATCAACAGGGTGATCGCCACCATCTCATTGGCGGTCCCGAGGAGATCCCCGGTGATCCCCCCGAATGCGTGCCGGCAACGAATCCCGAAGAACCGGGTCTCTATCCACCCCAGGCAGAACAGGAGCAGAAAAAAAGGGCCGAAAAGAATGCAGAGCGAAGCCGTTATCACGTGGGACAGGACCCGCTGCCGGGCGGATGCCCCAGTAACAAACGGCCGGCCCATCCCCTCTGTGGTGCGGGCGTAGGGGAGCGTGGTTATCAGTTCCACCATCATGGTCCTCGAGATAATGAAGACCGGGATCAGGCAGACTGCATTGCCGCATGAGATGAGCCTTTCAAAGGCGATCCATTTGGCCAAGAGGGCCAGGATCAGGGCCAGGCCCCCGAAGGTCCCGAGGGCGGTGTCTTTCATGATGGCCAGTCGTTTCTCCCTTCCGAGAAGGCCCCCGACGGAGTCGGCCCAGTCGGCCAGCCCATCCAGATGGAGCCCCCGCGTGAGGCAGACGTCCGCGGCTGTTAAAAGGAGGGCTGCCCCGGCAGGCCACGGGGCGACCGGGAGGAGTTCCCATGGCAAACTCAGGGCGTACAGGATAGCTCCCAACAGGAGCCCGACAACCGGGAACCACAGAAGAGATGCGGCAAAATCATCCCCATCGCGTCCCGGCCAGGGGACGGCCGTAAGGGTCTTGAGCGCAGTCCCGAGACCGTTCAGTGAAAAGCGATTTGTGGATGTTGTCATATGGCAATCCTATTGCTCATGTATGTGGTTTTTTACTTTCGGGGGACCATCCGTCTTCAATTTTCAATAGAAAATTTTCAATCGTCAGTCCACTACGCCCCCGGCGTGATGCCCATCTCTTCAAAGGTGGCCATCTCCCGGTAGAGCCTCAGGGAATTTTCAATGATCTGCATGCCCAAGGCAGCGCCGGTCCCCTCTCCGAGACGGAGGCCCAGGTCGAGGATCGGACGGATGCCCTCCTTTTCAAAAAAAAGTCCATGTCCTTTTTCAGAGGATTGATGGGAGAAGAACAGATACTCTTTTATGTCTGGATTGAGACGCATGGCCACCAGGGCCGCGGCAGTGGAGATGAAGCCGTCCACAACCACCATCATCCGTCTGGCCGCCCCTCCGATGCAGAGACCGCAGAGCCCGGCGATCTCGAGGCCGCCTACCGCGGAAAGCGCTGAAAGGGGGTCTTCTATTGCCTGGCGGTTTACCTCCAGGGCCTTGGCGATAACGGCCGTCTTGCGCCTCAGTCCGTCATCATCGAGACCGGTCCCTCTCCCGGTGACCTCCTCGACCGTGGCCGGAAGGAGCACTGAGAAGAGGGCCGCAGAGGGCGTGGTGTTTCCGATGCCCATCTCGCCTGTGGCCACCATGAAGGCCCCCCTCCTGAAGGCCGCTTCAGCCATGTCCACTCCCGTATTGATCGCCGCCTCCGTCTCTTTCAGCGTCATTGCCGGGCCTTCCGCCATATTTCGGGTCCCTCTCCTGACATTCCTTCTGACGAGACCCTGGACATCTGAGAGGTCGTCCTTCATTCCGATATCGACGATGGTAACCCCTGCCCCGGCACATCGGGCCAGGACATTGATGCCCGCGCCCCCCTGCAGGAAATTTCTCACCATCAATCCGGTCACCTCCTGGGGATAGGGGCTGGTTCCTTCTGAGACGACGCCGTGGTCGCCGGCGAATACAAACACCTCCTTGCCCAAAATCGCCGGCAGGTTTTCTTCCCTGATCGCCACCACCCGGGCGGCGATCTCTTCGAGCATCCCCAGGCTCTTCTTAGGCTTGGTAAGGCTGTCCCACCGGTCATGCGCCACCCCAAACCACCGGGTTGAGACGGGTTGAACCCGCTTCAGGTCTTGTTTCCACATATCCATCTACCTCCTTAAAAAAAATAACCCCGCCCAGGTCACATGGAAACAGACCCGAACGGGGTTTTGGCGACTCCATCCGTCATGATCGGCAGGTCTTCTGACTTCCCCTCACTCAGCTCGCCTTCCCGCCCTGAACGCAGCCTTGATTTCAGTCTCCGAGGTAATGGCGGCACTTCAAAAAAAATGCCCGCGGAACCGATCACAAGACCGCATTAAACGGCAGTGACTTTTCACCCGGTCAATGATTCACCGGGACTTCGCTGAATGATCGATGCCCTCAAACACGGGGCATGCCTTGTTTCGGGGACACAGCACCGGCCAGCGTGTGGCGGAATCTCACCGCCTTCCCTTTTCATCCGCAACGCAGGGCTCATCTGACGGTCTCCTGAGATGTACCGTTCGAAGGCCCTCCTGCGAACACCGATCATGTGTGCGCGTACACACATTCAACACAATATCGCCATGACATTAGCCCGATCTCCAGCAGTTGTCAAAAGATTTTTGCCTCCATGACATTTTTTCGCTGATTATTAAACGGATGCAATAGCCTATTGCCAAGGTTACTGCGATCTGATAAACTGTTTTAAATTTCTATGGGATATCTGCGACTGAAAGGAGGTGAGACATCGGGGGAAGTTGCGTCTTTGGGCATAACCTTTACCGACACGAGGAGGATGAAAATGGCTGGAAGCACCTACAAGATCATTGAGCTGGTTGGGACAAGCGACCAATCTTGGGAAGAAGCGGCTAAAACTGCTGTGGAAACGGCGGGAGAAAGCCTGAAGGACCTGAGGATTGCTGAGGTAACCAAACTGGATATGACCATTGAAAACGGCAAGGTGGTGGCATATCGCACCAGGGTGAATGTTTCTTTCAAATATGTCAGGTAGGCCTGACCGGCGCCTGATGTTCACACTCCATCCATCGAAATCCGAAGTGAAACATGCGAGATGCCGACCCGATGCCGGTCCGATCGCCTGTCAGGGGAGCCCTTTCCCTGAGGAACCGCCGAGAAGGATCTTTCGCCTGGTATTGGACGTCGCCTCGCATTTCGGATTTCGACGCTATCGCTCCTGAACCCTGTGAAGGGTTGCCATTTCCCCGGAATCCCGGTCACTGAATCCCCTCCCGCCCTGTCAGGTCTCTTTTTTTAAGATGAGAATCTCCCGCTTCCTCCCCTTCCCGGGTAGCCGGTAGGAGATCCTCTTGAAGGGGAAGAGGCGGTGCATGTCAATGACCTTCGCGCTTTCTTGAATCGCGGATTCACTCTGGTTGCCGAGAAAGGCCACCATGCGGCCCCCGGGGGAAAGAAGGGGCCCACACAGGGTCAGATACCCGGCCAAGGGGACAAAGGCCCTGGATGTGATGACATCGTATCCTTCGGGGAAAAGCACCCCTTCCTGCTCCTCCATGCGTCCTTGAATCACCTCGATATTCCCGAGCCGTGCAAGCCGGATGACCTGTTTCAGGAAATGGGTCTTTTTTGCATTGGGTTCGATCAACCGGCATCTGAGCCGGGGCTTGCAGATCTTTATGGGAATAGCAGGGAACCCTCCTCCCGAACCGACATCCAGGAGGGTCCCCTGGTCAGGCAGAAAAGGGGCCGGCAGGAGGGAATCGACCAGGAGTTCATCCACGATTCTCTGACGGGAAGAAAGACCTGTCAGGTTTATCCTCTTATTCCAGAGTTCCAACTCATCCAGGAAAACACCCAACTTCCGGTCCTGGTCCGAATGGAGGCGGACCCCCCATTCCCGCAGCAGCGGTGTGAATCTTTCTTGAACGTCTTTGGCCGGATCAGACAACGACCCGTCTCTTTACGATAGCCACCGCCTCCTCCGGGGTGTCTACCACATTGAATATATCAAAATCGATTTTCGAAATGGTCCGTTCGGTGATCAGGGTTTCCTCAATCCAAGCCAGAAGCCCTCTCCAGTAACTGGAATCCATAAGGATAACGGGAAAATATCTGATCCGCTTGGTCTGAATCAAAGTCAGGGCCTCAAAGAGTTCATCCAGGGTGCCGAATCCACCCGGCATAATAATGTAGGCCACCGCATATTTGACAAACATGACCTTTCTGATAAAGAAATATTTGAAATCGAGACGGAGATTGGCAAATTCATTGGGCTTCTGCTCGCTGGGAAGCTCAATGTGAAGGCCCACGGACTTTCCCCCGGCCTCTGCGGCCCCCCGGTTGGCCGCTTCCATAACGCCCGGGCCCCCGCCGGAAATCACATTGAACCCGTTTTCCACCAGCAGACGAGCCACCTTGACCGTGTCCTTGTAGGCCTTACTTTTGGAGTCGGTCCTGGATGAACCGAAGACGCTCACCGCCGGATAGGCATCGGGCATGGCCTCAAACCCCTTGACGAATTCGGCCATGATCTGAAACATTCGCCAGGATTCGCTCAGCGTCAGGTCATCCACGATATATTGCTTTTCCCGCATGGTTAGAAGTCCTTTCCTTTCGATGGGGGTAACGAAAAAATCATTGATTTTTCTGACTTTATCCTTTAGTTTTCAGGCAGCGTCATCATAATTCCGTGAGCAACGGGTGTCAAGGGTCGTGTTTTGCCGCAAACGGGCAATCCATCATCCCATCGGTCATCTTGAATTCGAACACTCCTTTACCCCTGGGGCGTGTTCACGATAGGGTGTTAATAGAGGCTGGGGATGGGGAGCGGTATTTCATGTGTTCGGCAGAAATCCAGACCCCGACAAATGCCTGTGTTCTCAATAAGGTGTATAATTTGTGAGATGCTTTATTTACCTGTACATGAATGAGGAGGTCATCTAATGGAACGTGTGGCAAGAGTTTCGGAGATCATCGGCGCCTCTCCAACCAGTTTTGACGATGCCATAAGGGTCGGATTCGAAAGGGCCAGCAAGACACTGAGGGGGATTACCGGGCTGAGAGTCCTTGAGCAGAGGGTATCTGTTGAAGATGACATGATCAGTGAATACCGGGTCAGGATGGAAGTGATTTTTGTCCTCGAGGCCTGAGGCTGTCAAAAACCCATGCGGAATGCTTGCCCGGCCCGTGAGAAATCGATGCCGCATATATTCAGCAGGATGCGTAGGGCCTTTCGCATCGACCCTTGTTGTTTGAGGGGAGCCGAAATATTTTAGTTGAGGAAATGACTATGGAAAAAAAACATGACCCGGCCGACACCCATGATGCCCATCGGGATTACCTGACCGACGTCAGCAGTCAGTTCGGAAGAAGGGATCAGGAAAAGGATTTTCTGGACAGCATCAGTCAAGGTCCGGCCCAGGAAGATATTCAGGTAAATGTGGGCGAACGGGTCAAAGCGGTCAGGGAGAAACGCAATTTGAGCCTCCAGGATATCTCCCAGAGGACCGATCTAAGTGTGTCCCTCCTGGAGCGGATCGAAAATGGGAGTCTGGCCCCGCCCCTGGGGACGGTCATCAAGCTGGCAAAGGCCCTTGATCTCAAGATGGGCTACTTCATATCCGGCGAAGAAGACCGGCCCTATACCATTGTGCGGAAAGACGACCGGAAGGTGATCTCCCGATATGATTCCAAAAAGGGGGCCTATTATGGCTACGGCTACGAGTCGCTGGCGCCCCATAAGACAGACAGGCATATGGAGCCCTTCCTCGTCACCCTTGATCCCGCCGAAACCGAAGAAGAACGATCCACCCATGACGGCCAGGAATTCATCTATGTGCTGGAGGGGACCATGGAGGTCCGTCTGGGAGAGGAGATCCATCTCCTTGAGCCGGGGGACGCCATCTACTACGACTCGACGGTCCCCCATCTGGTAAAATGCCATGGCCGGGAGAGGACCCTGATTTTAGCGGTCTTGTATGCCGAGAAATAGGGTGCCGCTGCTGGGGGAACCTGAGTGTCCTGCGACGGTTAATGGAGGAATAACTCACAGATGATAGTATTTGATCTGATGTGTCCCGAGGGACATATATTTGAAGGCTGGTTTGACAGCAATGAATCCTTTGAAGAACAGAACATAAACGGCCTTGTCCGCTGTCCGGTGTGTGACGATTCAGATATACGAAAGGTCCTGTCGCCGGTGGCGGTCAGAAAATCCCAACCCGTTGCGCCAACCGGTCAGGAGACCATTGACTATCAGCGCCTTGCAAAAGAGGTGGTGGAATATATCAAGACCAATTCCGAGGATGTCGGGGCCCAATTCGCTTCAGAGGCCCTCAAAATCCATTATGGCGTGGCCGAAAAAAGGAGTATCCGCGGATCGGCAACCACGGATGAGGAGAAGACCCTCAAGGAGGAAGGGGTCGATTTTGTCAAGGTCCCTTTTCCCGTGTCAGAGGATGATAATAAGACAAACTGAGGAAGTAAGGGGTGGGGAGTAAGCAGTAAGGACCGAGGCCTTTGAGCTGTTATTTAGTCCGGCATATCAATAGCTTACGAGTTTATCAGCCATCAGCCCATATCCAGTATCCAATGCAGGAGGCACAAGGCGTTAGGCGGAAGGGTTTCATCCAGAATCCAGTATCGAGTATCCAGTATCCAGAAAGGACTTTTTACAGATGAGCAAGATCAGGAAGGCTATTATCAGCGTTACCGATAAAAGCGGCATTGTAGATTTTGCCGCATCTCTTTCCAGATTCGGCGTAGGGGTGCTTTCCACCGGCGGGACCGCCAATGCCCTGCGCCAGGGCGGAATTGAGGTGACGGACATCTCGGAATACACCGGTTTCCCGGAGATGATGGACGGCCGTGTCAAGACCCTCCATCCCAAGGTTCACGGGGGCCTGCTGGGTCTGAGGGACAACCCCGAGCATGTCAAAATGATGGAGGCGCACGGGATCACGCCCATCGATATGGTGGTGGTAAACCTCTACCAATTCGAAAAAACAGTCGCTAAAGAGGGGGTCACCCTGGAAGAGGCGATTGAAAACATCGATATCGGGGGGCCGTCAATGCTCCGGTCGTCGGCCAAGAATTTCAGGTTTGTGACGGTGCTCGTGGATCCGGCTGATTACGATACAGTGCTGAAAGAGATGGCGGCCTCCGGCGGAGAGACCACCCTCGAAACCCGGTTCCGCCTGGCCAAAAAGGTTTTCCGCCTGACCCACGAGTATGACGGGGCCATCACCCAATACCTCGATGCCGCGTCCCTATGAAGACCGTCCCTCTTCCATGACCGCGGACCGGGACTCTTTTTTCTTTTTCTCGGGGCACGGCATGTTCTTGTGGACATGCCGTGCCTTTTTGGTACAGTAAATCGCCTGAAACGTCCTGCAGCTGCCGGATCCATCCAGCCCCTCATCCTCCGGCCATTTCGCATATTGGCAATTGAGATCGCAAAATTCCATAATCATTTCAATCCCCGGCCCTCTGCT
The DNA here is from genome assembly GCA_021737785.1 of Deltaproteobacteria bacterium. Taxonomy (NCBI): domain Bacteria; kingdom Pseudomonadati; phylum Myxococcota; class Myxococcia; species Deltaproteobacteria bacterium. The sequence goes on along the minus strand of JAIPDI010000027.1, from coordinate 11,216 downwards.
AAACCGACCCCTCCCTCTTTTTTATTCCATCCAGCTCCTTCTCCCATAGGGGTTCATTATTTGCCATCGCCCTGATATTGCTATGGATCTTATTGAGCCCGGCCCGGGCAAAGGCGGTTTTCCCATAGGAGGCCCGAAAGTTCGCTTCGTCCATGTGGAGGATGTCATGTATCGAAGGGAGGATGATTTCTTCCAATTCATCTCCCTTATTCAGAGGACAGACCTCCTGGCACACATCACAGCCGAAAAAGCAGTCCCCCATCTTTTTGCCCGTTTCACTGTCCACCGGCTCCTTCTGTTCAATGGTTCGATAGGACAGGCATTTCGCGGCATTGAGGCGGTAAGGGGCCTCGAGTGCATCGGTGGGACAGGCATCCAGGCATCGGGTACACGAACCGCATCGGTTATCCATAAGCACCGGCTCAGGAAAGGAAAGGACGGCGGTGGTAAGGATCTCCACCAGAAAGAGATAAGACCCATGGCCCGGGAGGATCAACTGGGTGTTCTTTCCGATAAAGCCGATCCCGGACTGGTACGCAAGGCTCCTCTCCAGTATGGGCGCCGAATCCACGCAGACCCGGGTTCGGGTCCCGGGAAACTGCCGCTGAAGGGCTTTTGCCAACTCTTTGGCCTTCTTTCTCAGCCGGTTATGGTAATCCATCTGTCGGGGTTCACTGTATCTGGCCGCGGACAGGCCTTCAGGCGTAGAGGGTTTCCGTCGGGAGTAGGGATAGGCAAGGGTAACGATCGTCCGGCAGTCTTCAAGGAGCCTCAAAGGATCTTCCCTGAGGTCCAGGTTCCTCTCCATCCATGCCATACCGCCGTGCTTCCCCTCGGATATCCAGGCGCGGAACCGGTCAAAAAAGAGGGGGGTACCGGGACGGGAAAAACCCACGGCAACAAAGCCCAAATTGCCTGCCTGTCGGATCAGATCCATCGTTCATGAAGGGTTTTCCGGGCCCCGATGCGATTACAGATCAAAGGGGGTGAGGCTTTCATATCCGGTCTCTGTAACCAGGAGGGTCTGTTCAAATTGCGCTGACAAAGAACTGTCACGGGTGACGGCGGTCCAGTTGTCGCTCAGGACATTCAGATCCTTTTTCCCCAGGTTGATCATCGGTTCAATGGTGAAGACCATCCCCGGAACCAGGACAATCCCCTCGCTCTGACGTCCATAGTGAGGGATCTGGGGGGCCTCGTGGAAATCAAATCCCACGCCATGGCCCACAAATTCCCTGACCACCGAACATCCCTGACTTTCTGCATAGGTCTGAATGGCCCATCCGATGTCGCCGATCCTGTTGCCGGGCCGGACCGCCGACATCCCCAGTTCAAGGCATTTTCTGGCGACCTTTACGATCTTCCGGGCATCCGGCCCCGGCGTCCCCACAAAAAACGTCTTGTTCGTATCCGCATAATAGCCGTTCAGAATGGGGGTGACATCCACATTGACAATGTCCCCGTCCTTCAACACCCGTTCTCCGGGGATGCCATGACAGATCACCTCGTTGACCGATACGCAAACGCTTTTCGGAAATCCGCGATAATTCAGCGGGGCAGGGACAGCACCGTGTCTTATGGTGAAATCGTGAACCAGGGAATTAATGTCATCCGTCGTTATTCCCGGCGCTATGTGCGAGGCCACCAGATCGAGGGTACTCAAGGCCAGACGCCCTGCCTCCCGAATACCTCGAATATCCGCCTCTTCTTTCAGCCGGATATTGTACTTCTGGCGGTACAGATCCTTGTTCTGGGCCGAAGGATCGATGGTTTCCCTGTTGAGACAGCACTTCTTATATTTGAGCCCGCTCCCGCACGGGCAAGGATCATTTCTACGGACTTTGAGTGCTCTATGTTTCATCAAAACCTTTTTTCTACCCCCCTTATCCGGTTCTCTTCCCATGTATCCTGATCCTGCTGCCGGCGTGTCGGGCATCCAATGTATACGAAAACGCCTCTGTAATCAACGATTAAGTGCCATATCCGCAAGGCTCGATGTTTCGGATCTCTTTGGCAGTGTGACATAGAGGCCACCGGATGTGGGGCTCGGCAGAAGGCCTCAGGAACTACAGGGCGATGCGGCTGCTATTCAATTGTGAGGTTGCTTACAACCACTGCTCCGGCACGGCCATCGATGGTAACGGATCGAACTGTGGTGGTTGAGGTCTGGTTCATAAAGCCGGCATCCCACCCCCCCTTAAGGTCCAGATCTCTTGTTTCCCGAATGACAAGGTGCTCAGGATAGCCTCCCTCGACCACTTTGACGGTAGCACCGCTTGCCGCAGCATCGATCCCCTCCTGGATGCTTGAAAAGCATGGCATATATCCATTACATGGACCGCTAGGGTCCACATGGACCGTCAGAAAGGCGCCCGAAATCGGTCCGATGTATTTTTTCGCGATCACCAGGTCGTCAAACCAGCAGCCGCAGCCGGAGTCGTTGGGCACATAGTGTTCGAGCCAAACATAGTTGATGTTGAGTCCCTGGGCCTTCCTCCATTGAAACCCTTCAAATGGGCGCCCGTCAACGCCGGGATAAAACCCGTCCCATATCCAAGTCCCGACAGGGAACCCGGGGCCGAGATGGGCCATTCTTTGGCCGTTGATCCAGAACGCCTGCTCACCGTTATGAGCGGTCACAGGGTCATTCATCTTCACCATGAATTCCACGCAAATCCATTCATTCTTCGGAACAGGCCAGGGAGAGGGCCGGCCGCTGAAGGTGTTGCCCCAGCAATCGCTGCTGGGCGCGGATCGCATGCCCATCCAGTAGGTATAAAAATCCCAGGCCCAATGTGTCCCCATCGGCTCTACGCCGGTTGCCCACCGTTCATCCCCATCAGGGCACGTGCCCGCCTCCGGCCAGGGCCAGGGAACGGAGGGATTCCGTCCGCCGAGCCAGACCCAGTGGCCGGGAGCCTGGCAGACCGACTCGAACTTGGCATAGAATCGAATATAGAGCTGATCATGGCCGGGCAGGAGCCGCTGGTACATATCCGCGCTCCCTCCCATGAACAGGGACTGGCTTCCAGCGGAAAGAACAGGGGTGTCTGAGCTGACGGTCATCCGCTCTTCATGGGTGGCATACTCCCATCCCGACAATACCGTTTCAATCCCCTCTCCTTCAAAATTCTCTGAAAAAATGACATTCGGATCATTCTCAATGCCCCGATCCCCCACATATTGAGATGCGATTCCGTATTCCAGAGCCCCTGACAAAGAGGGCATTGCCCAGCTCAACAGAAAAACCGTGAGGCCGATCAGCGGTCTCTGCCATATCCCTGCCACCGGGTCTCGGGTCTTCTTCATCGGTTCGCTCCGGGTTTTCAAAAAATCTCTTACCCCCATTATTCCCCTTTTCCCGCATGTCAACCGAGCCTGCAATCTGCGTGAAATGACGTTTTTTCCTTTCGGGGGCGTCCTGAGCCCGCCCCTGAGAGACTATCTCACGAGAGCCCGAAAAAATCAAGACGACCCTGGGACGCTTGAAGGTCGGCAGCGAAATCCCATTTCTGTCCCCGGATGATTCCGTTTGAAATCGGACACGCTTTCATATACAGTGAGACACATGCCTGATGCCGGGGTTGGAGATCGTCGGGCCGCTCTTTTCTAAACAACCGATCTGAAGCAGGGATGTTACATGAACGACTACGAAACAGCCACCGATCCTATCGACCATCGTCTGATCTCCGATTTCAAGGCCGGCTCCATGGAGGCCATGGAAAAAATCGTAAAACGGTATGAGGACCGGATATTTATCTTTGGTCTCAAGATGTGCGGGCATCTTCAGGATGCAGAAGACATCGCCCAGGAGACCTTCCTGAATGCCTTCCGATATCTCAAAGACTTCCGGGAGGAGACCAAATTGAAGAACTGGCTCTTCAAGATCGCAGCCACGGCCTGCATCCGGAAACGAAGGAAGAAGAAGGCCGAACCGGACCATGAAATCTCCTTGGAATCGTTTATTCCCCAGGATGGCGATCACGCAACATACGACATCCCGGACTGGTCTCAAAATCCATCAGATCGTGTGCTGCAGGGAGAGCTGAAAAAGATCATCGACGCCGCCATTCACTCACTTTCGCACAAATACCGGCTGGTGTTCAATCTCAGGGACATCGAGGGATTCAGCACCCAGGAAACCGCCGACATCCTCGGAATATCCACGCAATCGGTCAAGACCCGACTGCACCGAGCGCGCCTCTTCCTGAGGGAAAAGATATCCACCTCCTACAAAGAGGAAGCCATCCGATGAGGGAAGACTGCAAAAAGGATTTCGAAAAGCTGTCCGAATATCTGGACGGCGAACTGGACGATGACGTATGTCGAGAGATCGAACGGCACTTTCGTGACTGCCCTGAGTGCAGGGAGTGTGTCGACTCCATGAGAAAGACCATCCAACTGTGCAAAGAGGCGGCAAGGGAAGAGATCCCGGCCGACGCCCGAGAGCGACTCATGTCTATGCTCCGCGAATGCATCAGCCGCAGCCACCCTGAGTGACCGCTTCCGGTTCTCCGCGATTCCGGCACAGGTTACGCAGAGTCCGCCGGTATCACTCCTTAAATTCCTGAATCCTTCGATTCCTTAATTCCTTAATTCCTCATCCCTAAATTTCCCCTGATCTGTTCCGCAAGGAGCCGCGCATTCATTTTAACGCTCAGATCAAGGGCCTCTTCGAAGTACCGCCGGGCCGTTTCGGGCCGGGTTCGTGAAAGGATCCCGGCTTTCACATAAAGGGCCCTGGCCTCGTGTTTTCTGGCGCCCTTGTCCCTGGCTGCCTGAAGGGCTTTGTTGACCATGGAGATGGCCGTTTTTCTTTCCCCGGTCTTTTCATAGAGTTCTGCAAGCGCAATAAGGAGTCTGGTCTTGTAGCGCCATCGGGTATAGGTGATCCCCGTGCCTTTGATCTTTTTCCAGGCCTCTTCCAGCACCTCGCCGGCCTTCCCGATATCGCCCAACCGGAGATAATTTTCTCCCACATTGATGGTGGCATTATGGATCGTTTCCGGATCGCCGGTGGGGAGGGCCTCTGCCAACGATTGTTGATTCAGTTCCAGGGACTTTTCCATCCGGCCCCCTTCGCTGTAAACCCAGCCGAGGGTATTTAACATACGGGGTCTCCAGAATTTTTCATCTCCGATTTCCAGATGATTCAGACCCTCTGTGAGGACACGTTCCGCCTCATCCAGTCTCCCCAATGCCCCGTATACCAGGCCTTTGCGAAAATGAAGGACGATATGAAAAAAGGGGCTCTGGATGGTCTCGTTCAGGACCCGCAGTTCATCACACATGGCCAGGGCCTTATCAAACTCACCGGTCCAGTTATGATACTGAATAAGATACGAAAGACTCCATGCCTTTCCTTCCAGGCTGGAAACGTCTTTACTTAGTTTAACGGATTTAAACAAGAGGGGTCTGGCATCTTTCAACCTACCCAGGACCGAATAGACAAATCCCAAAAAACTGGTGGCCTTGAGGAGCGGCTCTGAAAGCGACGGTTCCCGGCTCTGTCGAATGGCCTTGTGGAGGAAATCAACGGCAGCACGGGGATGGTGCATGTAAAAGGAGATCCACCCCAGCCGAAAGAGCGCCTCTGCTTCTGCCTCATCGTCTTTGAGGGCCTTTGCTTCGGAATACATCTTTTTGAAGGTGGATCTCCCTTTTTCCATCTGGCCTGCACAGAAATGCATTCCCCCCTTCCATCTGTAAATCTGCAGCGCCTTTTCCCGGGCGTGGTCCCACCTCCCCCTTTGAAGGATATCCAGGGCCCTGTCATAACACTCTAGGGCCTCCTGACAGGAGAACGAGCGCCTTGCCCGGTCCCCCGCATGGAGAGTATAGGCCAGCGCCTTGGGCCAGTCCTGAGACTGGTAGAAGTGATAGGCCAGGAAACCGGCATGATTGGAAAGGTCGTCTCGATACAGTCTCTCCATGGCCTCGCCCACCAGACGGTGATACTCCCTCCGATTGCGGCGCAACAGACCTCGGTAGGCAATCTCCTGCATCATCTGGTGATGAAATGCGTATTTGCCCCCGACATCAGAGGATGTCTTGTGTATAATCCCTTCTTTTTCAAGAAACTTCAGGTGTTGTTTCAGGCGGTCATGATCCCTTGAAAGACGCTTCAGCAGCTCATGGGAAAACTCGACGCCGATGACCGATGCCAGCTGAGCCACCCGTTTGGCGGGTCCGGGAAGCGCATCCAGGCGTGCCGTCAAGACGTCTCTGATGGTCTCGGGGATTTCGAGATCCTCCACCTCCGAGGTGAGGGTGCATGCATGGGAATCGCAGACCATGAGTTTCCGGTGTCTGATGGTCTCCGCCATTTCCACCAGGAAGAGGGGATTTCCCCCTGCCTGATCGAGGATCTTTTGTGATATGGTCTTATCCAGCAGTTCCGTACCGAGGACCGAATGAAATATATTGAGGGAAGCGTCGTCCGTTAGCGGCCCGAGATGGAGAACCCGTTCGGGGGAGTCCGGGCACCAGGCCTTCTCGGTCATTCGCCCTGAACAGACGATAAACAGGGGGCCGGGTGACTCGGTCCGGATGAGAAAAAGGAGAAAATCCCGTGTGGTCTGATCGACCCATTGCATGTCGTCAAATATGAGGATGAGCGGCTTTGCCCTCGTTATGGCGCTTACCAGCGAATGTAGAGATCTAAATATTGACCGCTTTCTTCCTTCGAATGAAACAGTGGTGCGCCCTTCATCGCTCAAATGAGAAAGGTGATCGCATACCTTGTCCAATCGAGAGACCAGGGATTTCTCCCGTATCCTGTCCCGGAACCGCTTTTTTGCCACCGAAAGGCATTCATTTTCCGGGAGTTCAAAGTAGGTCCTGAACATCTGGGTTATCGGGTAAAGGACGGTGGACTCTCCATAGGGGAGACAACGAGCTTCCAGGATCAGGGCCTTTTCAATGCGGATGGCGTCCCGAAAAGCAGCCAGCAGACGTGTTTTCCCTATACCCGCCTCTCCCACCACCGCCACCATCCTGGATGCACCCGCGAGGGCGGACGTCAGGACATGCGTCATTACCGAAAGCTCGTCTTTTCGGTTGAAAAACGGTGTGGAGCGCCCCTTATCAGTTCTCAGCAGGTGTATATGCCTCCGCTCTCCAATCAGGGAATATGCGGTAAGCGGCGTATCCCTTCCTTTCACCATGAATGACCCTGCCCTTCGAAACCTGAAAAGCCGGATCGCCCCGTTTCTCACCCTCTCGGAAACGAATGTCCCGCCCGGCGGGGCAAGGGTCTGCAATCTGGCTGCCAGATTGGTTGTCTCGCCCGCAGCGGTATAGTCCCGTCTCAAATCAATACCGATGGCCCCCACCACCACCTTCCCCGTGTTGATCCCGATCCGCAACTGGAAAGTGATATCATAACGGCGCTGTACCTGTTCCCCATAGGCCTTCATGCGATCCTGTATGCGAAGCGCTGCGTGGCATGCCCGGTGGATATGGTCCGCATAGGCGGTAGGCGCGCCGAAAAGGGCCATGATTCCGTCTCCAGTGTACTGATTGATGCTCCCCCCGGCCCCATGGATCTCCTGACCCAGGATGTCAAAACACTCATCCATGATATCGTGGATGTCTTCAGGATCGAGCCTTCCCGACATGCGCGTAGATCCGGCCACATCGGCAAAGAGGACGGTCACGATCTTCCGTTCGCCTTGAAGGCTGCTCTTTTGTCTCAGGATTTCCTTCTTCAGGAAGCGAGGGGTATACTCATGAGGAGACATATCTGTAGAGATGGAAAAAGGCGTTGCGGGCAGCGGTTCGTGGCAGTTTTCGCACGATTGTGACCCGGCAGGGCTGGCATGTCCACACTTCGGGCATGGCACGGAGAGGGGATGACCGCATTTGCCGCAGAAGTTCATTCCTTCGGGGTTTTCAAACTGGCAGCGTTCACATTTCATGGACACGATTCCAAGGCGGCCTGACAGCCGCAACCAAAAAGGTATTGGTACAACTCCCGGAATTTTCCGGGCGCTTACCCATACGCCACCAACTTCTCTGCAGGGTGTCCCGCAAGGCGGGATTACCACAAAAGATTCTAAACTATCGGGGAGGTCGATTCACAATGGGAATTGGCTTTTCGCACCGCGCCAAAATTCGAAGGTTACTCCGGAAATGGGTGTAGAAGCGGGTGTCTTGCCATCAGCGTGCCGCAGCCTCAGGACATGGACAACTCATGACGGCCGGGGATCCCTACTCGGTATCGCCGACTTCACAGGGAGTTATGCCCTCCCTTTTAAACCGCATGGTCCGTCAACAGCCTTCGTCGTCTTCAATCACGAATTTGGGCTTTTTGGCAGGTGCCGGCGCTTGCGGCGGGGGGGGCGGGGCCTCTATCCCTTTGGCTGGCTCCTCTCCGGAAGCACCGGGGGCGATCAGGCCCGAATTTTTATTTACCTTCTCCCCCAGGGCATTGATGACAGACAGATCATAGTGGTCCCAGGCCGCGGTGGACGAGGGATCGGCCTGCACCGCCTTCCTGAAGTACTCCTTGGCGTCAAGAAACCTCCCCGCCTGATACGCCTGTTTCCCGGTCTGAATCATCTTGGCGCAGAGGGCCTTGTCCGGGGCAGGTCCCTCGGCGTCTGCTGCAGCCACATTCAGGGGCAGAAAAAGAAGCGTACCTAAGACAAACATCCCCAAGACAACATAACGCCCGTGTTTCACGGATCACACCTCCTTAATTTGGAATGAATTGGATGATACCACAGGGGCAACCGATGTGTAAAGGCGTTACCAATGACTCCGTGAAGCATAGGGTCCGTCATGAAAGCGCACCGGAAACCGCATGAGGTTGGGTGAACTCACAGGATGACCGACCCGGTCTTGGCCGGGGCGGTCATCGAAACATGTGAGCCGGGCTTACAATTCCCAGATCAGATAGGTCCCGTCCAGGTTGCACTTGCATCCCGCCTTGAGGTATTTCACATCAAAGCCCTTTTCCTTGAGAAGCAGATAGGCCATCTCCCCTCTGACACCGGTTCTGCAATGGACCACAACAAACTTGTCTCTGGGGATTTGGTCCAATCGCGTGGGCAGTTCATCAAGGGATATATTGATGGCCCCCGGAAAATGTCCGGCAGCATATTCAGAAGGGGCGCGCACATCAACGACCGTAATGGCCTGGGTTTTCAAGGCCGCCTCAAAGTCGGGGATGCTGATTTCGCCCGGCTCCAGCTTCCGAATATAGACGATTTCCGTTGCTGCAGGCCCTGTCTTGACGTCATAGCCCTTTTTCTGCCACTCCAGGATCCCGGGAAATTCGAGGAGGGTGACGTTCTTGTACCTCCAGCTGCGGGCGGTCTTCACCGCCCTTACGGATTCATCCAAATTATCCGAGTAAAAGACGATCGGAGCTGTCAAGGACTCTGGAAATGAATCTTTGGCCGCCTCGAGATTGCCTGCAGGAAGCCCCACTGCCCTCGGGATGTGGCCCGCGGCAACGGCGGCGGGGGCCCGGAGATCGATCAGAACGATATTGGCCGTCCTCACATAATCGGGCGTGGATACGGTATAGTTCCCGCTCTTTTTCCATGCAGGCATCCCTTCAATATACACCCGCACATTCTTCCATCCCCATTTCTTCGCCAGACCGGCGGATTTGGGACTCATGCCTCAGGTAACGCCGCCGCAGTAGAATATGATCAGCTTATCCTTATTACAGGGGAGCAGCTTCTCCCCCTTCTCCTTAAGCACATCCACCGGAATTGAAACGGCAGTAGGGATGTGTTCCGCAGCGGCGATCTTTGCAGGTCTCGAATCAATCAGACAATAATCTCCTTCAACAGATCCTTTTGCGACCAATTCGGCCACTTCCTTGGTCTTGATCTCCGTCACCCCGCTCGGCAGCGTTATGAGGGTTTTTTTGATATAGGTTGCCACCTTGTCAGGACCGACCGTCTTATATTTGACCAGAACACCGGTCGGCGGTTGGATCTCTTTCGTCTTTTCGAAGTTCACGAATTCAGTGGCATCATCGAACCTGACCACGACGACGCCCTTGCCTCCTACCGTAACAGAGATGGTCTTGGCCTTGTTTGACACCGCCTTGACCTGTCCTTTGATCTCGAGCGCTCCGTCCGCTTCCGCTTTTGCAGCCGGAGCCTCGGCAGAAACATTGCCGGCCAGGCCGAGGGAAAAGGCAAAAATCATGGCGGCAACTACGGTTGTCCGTTTCGTCCATCCTCTATTGTTCATACACCCTCCTTTTGTTCGTTGCTCGTTACTGGTTACCGGTCGAAAATCCCGTCTTCAGAGGAATTCGTACCCGAACGGAAACCCGGAAAATCAAGAAACTTTCAATTTTCAATTCTTGAATAGTCAATTGTCCCTGAACGGGGTTTTCGTTCAGGCACTCGTTGCGGGATGCAGGCTGCGACTTCTCGCTTTGCCCTATGCTCCATGCCCCATGCGTCCCACGATTTTGGCCTCCCATATACTCCCCCATGCAGGGACGTCGGCAGGGGAAATCGTCGTTTCCCGCTAATAGACCAGCGTTGCGTTGGCGGACAGGATCTCTTCCGTCAAGGTGCCTCCGGCCATCGGGATGGCATCTTCAATCAGGTCTGCAACGTCGATTTTTCTCTCCTGGATGCATGGAACGCACACCGCCAGTCTTCCCCCCTGGTCAAAAAAGGCCTCCACCAGCTCCTTTAAGGGGGCAAAACCGGCCGCATGCACATGTTCCAGACACCCCTTTCTGGATAAGAAAACGGCCGGGCCCTGGAGAACCACCAGGGTCTCCACCTCCATGACCATGGCGGCGTTTGCCAGGACGAATGGAAGGCTTGCCTTTTCAGGATTTTCCATTCCGTTGGTTGAGATGTAAACGATCTTTTCTGGCTTTGTTTTTTCAGTCATTGCAATTACCTCTTTATGTTGACTTTGAAAGTCTCCTGACCTGATAGGACATCCTGTATGGGACCCCCCAAATGGGGACTGGATCCTCCGCATGAGCACCGGAATACGCCAGGGACCGGCGGCTGTTAGGCCGCCTTAGACTCTTTGTCTGTAACTTCTCTGCAACGTGCGAAGAAGTTTGCCCGTGGGGGTCTCTGCCCAAGAGCTGCAAAAACCGAATACAGCTCCTGGGGACGGCAGCAGGGCTTTACAATACAGTCTGTTCCAGCCCCAAGTACAGCCTTTTATGGGACGGTATGTCCTTGCTGCCTTTCCGTAAACATTATCCGGAGCCCGGG